>JAKOPX010000474.1 GCA_029778665.1 Bacillota bacterium
CATATTGATAATATTGCTGACAGTCCTTGTGATGGAAGCTCTCATCATCAACATCGTGCGCGTCAACTACTACAACAACCTGGAGGCAGGCATCCACAGCCAGCTTAAGATTGCCTGCGAGATGTATTCCAGGTACTTTTCCGACGCCTCTCTCGAAGAGAATGTGATGAACAATGTGGATACGTTCTGGAAGCAGACTTCTGCGCAGGTCCAGATCATCGATACCGATGGAAGGGTGCTGATGGACTCCATAGGTTATATGCCTGATGATGACGTGAGGATGCCGGACGTGGAAAAGGCCCTCGAAACAGGCAGAGGTTCATGGACAGGAAAGGTACCCTACGACAGTTACGGCGTGATGGCCGTTTCGGCTGCGCTCACGGCTGACGGCAAAACCGTGGGAGTGCTGCGTTTCATAAGTTCACTCAGGGGTGTGGACGAGGACGTCAGGTCGGTCTCCAGGATCTTCATGATTATAGGAGCCGTGGTTGCTGTCATGTCGATAATGCTCGGTTTCCTGCTCTCAAGCACCATCGTCAATCCGCTGAAACGGGTGACGGATGCGGCAGCCCGCATGGCGTCGGGAGATTTCCGGGCGAGGAGCTCCAAAACATACAACGACGAGATCGGCAAGCTGTCCGATACCCTGAATTACCTTGCAGAAGAGATAGAAAAAAGGGACAGGATGAAAAATGAATTCATATCTTCCATTTCCCATGAACTCAGGACTCCACTTACTTCGATAAAAGGCTGGGCCGTTACGCTGAAGGAGGTCAGCGGTGAAGACAGAGAACTGCACGAGACCGGGCTCGACATAATAGAAAACGAATGCGACAGGCTCACGGCAATGGTGGAGGAACTGCTGGATTTCTCAAGGCTGGTCTCGGGCAAGATGACTATAAAAAAGGAAAACGTCCAGTTGGAGGAATTCGTCGACACGGTCGGAAGGCAGCTTGCGCCCAGGGCTGCCAGGGACGGGCTGCATTTCAGCGTAGAGGTGGAAGGACAGCTGCCTGAGATAGTGAGTGACGGCAACAGGCTGAAGCAGGTCATCATCAACGTACTCGACAATGCATTCAGGTTTACCCCTGCCGGCGGGAGCGTCCTGTTCAAGACCGTCGTCAGCGGCGGAGAGGTGATCTTCACGGTGAGCGACACCGGATGCGGCATTCCGGCCGACGAGCTGCCGTATATAAAGGAAAAGTTTTTCAAGGGGAAGAACAGCAGGCTGGGAAGCGGACTGGGGCTGTCCATATGCGACGAGATAGTGAGGATGATGGGCGGAAGCCTGAATATATACAGCAGCGAAGGCAAAGGCACCAAGGTCGTGATACGGATACCATGTGTCATGGAAGGCGGTGCGGCATGATGGAAAAACAGCACAGCAGAAAATTTGATCACAAAATTTTGTGCCGCAGAAGAGCGCATCACGGCAATCCGAAACACAGGTCATACCGTGCCATCATGCTGATGCTGGTGATGGCGATATCGCTTTCCGCGTGTTCGCAGGCGGTGCCGGAAAGCACGGACAGGATAATCAGCCCGGTAAATATGGCGGTACCTGCTGCGGGGACATGGGTGCTTGAAAGGCGCCTTGCAGATGATATAACTGCCGTATCGGATGCGGATGACAGCCTGACCGGTGAGAAGGTCTGTTTTACGCACGACACCATGCTTTATGGCGGACAGATCTTTACCGGTATAAGCTACAAGATCAGGCGCGTCAATGTTCACGAATACTTCCTCCATAAAAACTGGGAAATCCTGAAAAACCTGAACTACGAAAACAATGAGATATTTGTCGTCAATGTCTATTCGAAGGACAGTTTCCTGTTCGAGTTCATAGTAGATTCGAATGATGAGAAAATCGCGGTCATCGACGACCGCTACTACGTAATGAGAAAGGTATCCGACGATGTCGGCGGCATACAGGCAGTAACAGCGCAGGATACCATGGCATCGGAGGCTCAGGAAGCAATAGCGCAGAAACAGCCCGTGCGCTCGGGACTTCTGCTGGGTGTGCGTGTCCCCGTCCAGACTTCTGACGGTCTGGGAGATTACAGGTACGGGACCTACTGGATATCATGCATAAACGGTGAAATCAGGCCTGTACTCTATGCCGACGATATATACCTGCCGAGGATGGACGGCTTCTGGAAGCTGCTGGTTGAGAAAAAAATGGGACCGCAGGGCGTCGAGGACACGCTGCGTGCTTTTAAGGTCACGAACACTTCCAGCAAGGCCAGGCCCAGGACTTCGGAAGCAGGCTTTGAAAATGTTTCGGCAAGGATGGAGACCAGGATCCGCAGGGCGATCATATATGTAGGAAATGATTATGCCTGCGTCGAAAACACTATTTATGACACAGCCAGCGACAATGCTGGCGCGGTATATGAAAAAAATCTCAGGACGCTGCCCGTGGATAACCTGATGAATGTCGACGGCATCAAGATATCTGATATGGCGGGAGAAAACGGGACAATGGCGATGGAAAACGCCATAACGGAAGTACTGGTGAATTCAGGATACGAGGGTATCGTCATCCTCGATGATGATGAACAGCAGAAGAACTTTGCTCTTTACAGGAAAACAGGCCATTGGTTCTTCAAGGGAAGGATAGATCCGGACCGCCAGGGCAACCTGCCTTACATGGATTTCAACCTCAATCTCATCCCGCCGTCCGACATGGTCGCATACGACGTGCTCCATGTGCCATGGAAGGAGATGAAGGACAAGCTTCCGAACGCCGTCGACATATACACCTCGCCCAACAGGGACCTGGCTGTCGTCCTGACGAGGAGCCATATACTGCTGTATTCCATAGACGGGAAAAAGCTGGCGGATGAGCCGCTGGCAAGGATCCTGCTCGAGGAAGGCAGCGCCGTGATAATGGCAGAGTGGAGCCTGGGCGAATATGTATCCAGGTGGGAGCAGTCGTTCATGAAAAACAATCAGACGCGTGTCGTTTATGACGGCACCGGCGGAAGCGTAGCTGATACGGATTGATATGACGGAACGCCGGAACACAGGAGAATTCAGAAAGATTGAACACTGGAACGCAGTAACTGAAACGCTGAAACATGCGGACTGGAACTTGGGCAGCCCGTTGCTGCGGCGTATCTGACAGGACAGGCTCCGGGTGAGAATCGACCGGAAATCAGCCGGTCCTTTTTTATTTTCTATATTGATTTTGTATTGAATATGTGTTAATATTACACAAACGAAACACAAATGTGCGTCTGCGG
>JAKOPX010000475.1 GCA_029778665.1 Bacillota bacterium
GGTAATATCTGGGGATCCCATCAGGAGGACCATACTAACGGATGTGGAGCACGGACCCCGGCCTGTATCCTTTACGCTGGAAGCATTGATGCCATTAGGGGCAATCGCCACATGGACTGTGGAAATTGTCACGGCGGCGGAAGACTGCTTCTGGGTTAGGGATAACCTTGTGCTCGGAGTAGATGCTGAAGTCAGTTACTCGATTGACCAGAATCATTACACCAGGAGGACCGTCAGCGGAAGGGTGATCGTCGCGAATTTCGGCAGGAATGGTCCCACTTTTCAGAGGTCCCGGTTGTCACAGGCGGATATGGAAGCCCTGAGGCTGGCTATTGTGGGGGGGCATGCTGGACAAAATTTCATGGACCCTGTTCGTATTCCTCCAGGGTTCATTCGTCTTTCCCAGCAGTGGGGAGTGGATGCCACTGAAAACTCATTGCTCTTTCAGATCGTGGATCAAGAGGTTTACAGAACATATCCAGCCTACATCACGTCAATGGACGCAACCATGACCTTCTGTGTGAGCGGGGCATCTGCCGTCCAGTATGCCTCTCACCTGCTGGAAGGATATGTGGAGGCTCCCAGAGATGTATCCAAGACCAGACTCTTCTCAGCGGCATTCGAGTTGATACAGGAGTCCATGCCCTTTGTAACCAGGATTGCTGACGGCCGTCCTTCTTATGTAGCCGCATATAGAATGATAAATCACCTCTATCGAAACAGGCTCGATTTCTCTGTGCTGGCCTACACGCCGATGGGGGCGTT
Source organism: Bacillota bacterium (assembly GCA_029778665.1). Taxonomy (GTDB): domain Bacteria; phylum Bacillota; class Clostridia; order Acetivibrionales; family DTU013; genus DTU013. The sequence goes on from JAKOPX010000475.1 coordinate 766, forward strand.
CGATGTCCTTACCAGTTGTGGCGTGACCAAGATTACCAGTAGACCCTTCTTCCCACAGGGTCCTGCTGGTTCCGCTGGGTTGTACGGATCAGGGTACAGGCTGGAGCAGGCAAGCAGAACGGTTGTCAAAACTACCAACGAAGTAGTAGAACCCACGTACGAAAACCTCAGCGATCCTCCTTATGTCCAGGAGTCTGTTTCAGAAGCGAATAAGATAGATAATTACAGATCCAAGCTCCTCTCATTCAATCTGAAGATCATCAACAATCCCAGAAGCAACATCAGACATGCCATCCCGAACACAAACGCAGGTTCCAGCAACGGGGATTCCGTAACCTATCAGACCAAGGATTCGGAGTACGAAGTCCTGCTGGGTATATCTTACAGCTACATCATGGACGCAGGAGAGACGAGGGCTCCCGATTACCTCACCAAC
>JAKOPX010000476.1 GCA_029778665.1 Bacillota bacterium
GAAAGATTTCCGCAGCGGACGGAAATGGGAAACAGGCAAATGCGGCTGCCTGATGCTGCAGAACTGATCGTATATGAACGCTTGCTGCATCGGGCATTCAATGCATATTACCCGATTGATTTATTTTTTCCATCGGAGGACAGGTACAGCAATGGCAAAGAACAAGACTGTCTTTATATGCCAGGAGTGCGGGTATGAATCGTCGGGCTGGTTAGGCAAGTGCCCGGCCTGCATGCAGTGGAACACATTTGTGGAAGAAAAGCAGGAGACAGGTCCCCGCGCTTCAGCGTGGCAGCCGGCCCAGTCGAAGCCGGTCAGCCTGGAAGAGATAAAGGCAGACACAGAGCAGCGCTGCCTTACCGGGATAAAGGAGTTCGACCGAGTGCTTGGCGGCGGCATGGTAAAGGGGTCCCTGATACTTGTCGGGGGTGACCCCGGCATCGGAAAGTCCACGCTTCTGCTACAGGTCTGCAATACATTGCAGACGGATTCAAAGATACTGTACATATCCGGCGAGGAATCGGCCAGCCAGATCAAGCTGCGGGCAGACAGGCTGAACGTTAGGAGACGCAACCTGTTCATAGTATCGGCTTCCAATTTCGAAGCGATATCATCGATGGTGGAAGCGGAAAAACCTGGCCTGGTCATCATCGACTCGATACAGACCATGTATACGGATACCATAAGCTCCGCTCCCGGGAGTGTCAGCCAGGTCAGGGAAGTGACCGCTGCACTGATGAAGCTGGCGAAGAGCAGCGGCATCACCGTCATCATCGTTGGTCATGTTACGAAGGAAGGGGCCATAGCCGGACCGAGGGTACTCGAGCACATGGTCGACACGGTGCTGTACTTTGAAGGCGAAAGGCACCTGAGTTACAGGATCCTGCGCACGGTCAAGAACAGGTTCGGTTCGACCAATGAGATCGGCGTATTTGAAATGAGGGATACCGGGCTGGCCGAGATCCAGAATCCTTCTGAGATGATGCTCTCGGGCAGGCAGGAAAACGTGCCGGGCTCCGTTGTCGTAGCCAGCCTGGAGGGGACGAGGCCGATGCTCATAGAGATACAGTCGCTCGTCTGTCCCACGAGTTTCGGCGTTCCAAGAAGGATGGCCACGGGCCTTGATTACAACAGGCTGACGATGCTTATGGCAGTCCTGGAGAAAAGGGTGGGACTGGCGCTTTATAATTATGATGCGTATGTGAACGTCGTCGGGGGGATCAGGCTTGACGAGCCTGCATGCGACCTCGGGATCGCAGCGGCTGTCGCATCAAGCTTCAAAAACATGCCTGTTGACGCCGGCTGCGTACTTGTGGGAGAAGTGGGACTGACGGGTGAAGTGCGTGCTGTCAGCCAGATCGAGAAAAGGATATCGGAGGCCATGAGGCTGGGGTTCAAAAACATAGTCATACCTGAAGGCAATATGAAGTTGGCAGGACAGATGAAAATAAAAGAAGGATTCGGTATCATTGCCGTCTCCAACATCAGGGAAGCCCTGGAGGTCATATTCCGGGGCACCATGGCCAGGGAAGATATCCTGGATTTTCAGGCCGATGATTAAGACCCGGTGAGCCATGTGCATTATTCGGCGATGGGCACTAGTGCGTGCAAACCTAAGCAAAGCCGGATGGAGCCTGACCCCCATCCGGCTGTGGAAATGTGAAGGCTGATGCAGATAAATTCCGATCAGCTGAATAATCAACTTAATGGCATATTTGACCCTGATAAACGAATATCACTCCAGATTGAACTTGCCAAGCATTTTCACTCTTTCCTGTTCCTTGATGATGATGTCGTAGAGGTTCAGGTCCAGAGTGTTGCACAGTGATGCGATGTAGTAAAGGTTTTTGCCAAGCTCCTTTTCGATCTGATCCCTGCAGCTGTCGCACAGCTTTCCTTCAAGATGTGTGTCCATTGCTTTGCGTATCTCTTCAAGGGAGCTGTCCTCGGGCACTTCCTGCTTCTTCGCGTTTATCCTGATGCACCCGCACTGCGTCACAGCTTTTACAATTGAGCGGTTTACTCTGGCGTTTGAGTCCTGGTACTTGGTGATCGAATCGATGATGCTCTTGTTCCTGAAGATCAGTTCCTGTACCGTGTACTGAAATTCGTCAATCAGCATATCCTTCATTGCAGTTCACTCTCCTGATGCGACTGATTCCATTTCCATAGTGACACTAAAATACATAAACAGGTAAAATTCATGCATTTAAGTCCACTATATATTGGAATCGAATAGTTAAAAATGTATCAGCACGCTTTAATTATAGTCATTTGGACAACTTCTTGTCAATGCCGTTGTTATTGTGATGTCATCCCGTTGTATTATTGACCGCGTGTCATCCGGCAATGCATATCAATTGCCTTTGCGTAACGGCAGGCGGGAACATGCTGGCCCAAACGCCGGAATTCCGGGCCCCGGCATATGTTTTGACAATAAATCGTAAATGTAGTATACTTTATGTTGTGAGTTAATACTGCTTATCAGCAACTTCCAAAAATGTAATATACCGGCAACAGCAAGTTTTCTCTGATCTATTCGATAAAGCTTGATGTATATTCGCCGAACGACTTAAACAAAAGACAAATCTCAGATGAAAGAGATATTTTTTATTTCATTCTGGAGGATTTGTTATGTTTAGTGTCGGTGATAAGGTTGTCTATCCCATGCACGGAGCGGGAGTGATCGAGTCCATCGAGGAGCGGGAGATACTCGGGCAGAAGCAAAGCTATTACGTCCTGAGGATGCCCCTGGGTGACATGAAAGTGATGATACCAACGCAGAACGTCGAAGGAATCGGGATCAGAGAAGTGATCGACCGCAGGGATGTGAGCAAGGTATACGAGATACTCCAGGATCACGACGTAAATGTCACCAGCAACTGGAACAAGCGTTATCGTGAGAACATGTCCAAGATCAGAAGCGGAAATATCTATGAAGTTGCGGATGTAGTAAGGATCCTTATGAAAAGGGACAAGGAAAAGGGACTTTCCACCGGCGAGAGGAAGATGCTCAACAGTGCAAAACAGATACTGATCAGCGAACTGGTACTTGCAGAAAACTCTGAACAGGTCGATGTGGAATCGTTGGTAAACGAATACCTGAGCGACTGATGCGGCAACGGCGGGACAAAGACTCGGATAGCTTCGGTAGAACGTTTTCATAAGGGAGTTAGATGATTGTGCTGAACAATATTATTAAATTCTCTTTTGCAACTGTTGGGTGTATTACGGGGATTACGCTGACCAGGACGTTTTTCATATACCAACTGACGGATATATCGCCGGAAATCAAGATACTGGTGTATATCGCCGCAGCTCTCGCGCTTGGATTCATTTTCTACACTACCAGCAACAAGCTTATCGAGATAGTCATGGAGTCCCTTGACAGGCTGGAAATGGTCATCCAGAAACTGACACTGTATGAACTGGTGGTTGGCTCGATCGGCCTGATCATTGGGCTTATAATCGCAAATCTAATTACTATACCCATCAAGAACATAGATCTCATTGGAACGCCTGTATCCATAGTCCTGAACATCCTGTTCGGCTGCCTTGGTGTCGCCGTGGCAGCCGGGAAGAAGAACGAGAACCTTTTTGAAAGCTTCATGGGACGGGCCGCAGATGGTGCCGGAGCCGGGAAGAGAAAAGCGGATCCCAAGATACTGGATACCAGCGTCATTATCGACGGGCGCATAATCGACATATGCAGAAGCGGCTTTATCGAGGGTGAGCTTATAGTTCCCAGTTTTGTGCTCGATGAACTGCGGCATATAGCGGATTCTCAGGATCAGCTGAAAAGGAACCGGGGAAGACGTGGCCTCGATGTTCTGAATATGATACAGAAGGACCTGCAGTTCCCGATGAGGATAGAAACAGCGGAAGTAGGTTCTGATGCGGAAGTCGACAATGCGCTCCTTAAAATGGCGCAGAAGCTCGGCGGCAAAGTCCTGACGGTGGATTTCAACCTGAACAAAGTGGCCAATTTCCAGGGCGTCGAAGTCCTGAACATCAACGAACTGGCAAACGCCATGAAGCCGATCGCACTGCCGGGAGAAGAAATGGTCGTGCAGGTCATAAAGGACGGCAAGGAAAACGGGCAGGGCGTTGCGTATCTTGATGACGGGACGATGATAGTGATAGACGGCGGCCGCAAGCATATCGGAGAAAAGCTGAACGTCACAGTGACGAGCATTCTGCAGACTGCTGCGGGCCGTATGATATTCGCCAAACCCAAGTACCTGGCTGAGAGGGAGGTATAGCGGCCTGGCTTCGGCAGGCAGGGATGCCGGAGCGGCGCGTGAGCGCTTTACTGCAATCGCGGCGTGGTATGCAGTGATCCGGGCAGATATACAGTTATCAGACTGGTATACGGCTATCGGGGGATTTGCTCAGCGATCAGTGCATGTGTGCAGTGAATATGGCTGCTCTTCAACGGATAGGGCGGCTGTGCGGTGATCAGTACCTTCAAAGGTTAAGGCTGGAATACCATGGCAGGTATACGGCGCGGTACATTTCTCAATTGAGAAAATGCTTCTCAATTGAGTTTTTTATGCCATAATATGGAGTAAATCGTTATCGTGCAGTGCTCCATTGCTTTGTGGTAATCAGTTATATGCCTTAGGAGCTTAATTGCTTTAGCGATAAATAGATAGAAGCTCAATTGTCTTAATGAAAAAGATATTAGCCTTGCAGGCAGCTCAATAGCCTGGTTTTTTTCAGAATTATGGCGAAACGGCTCAGAGCTCGCATATCGACTGTCCGTGCCATGAAAGGAATATAATTACGTGGCAGAGAGGCATATGGTACGTGGTTAGGCATGAGGCAGAGGGGATGAGAAGGGAGATGAAGCGATGCAGACCCGCGGCATGGGACATGTGGCTGCGGTCATAGCGGCCGCAGGCAGGGGAACGCGCATGGATCTGGATATCAACAAGCAGTACATCGAAATACAGGGCATGCCGATCCTGGCAATGACGATAGGCAAATTCGAGGATTGCAGCCTCATAGATGAGATAATCGTGGTCGCCAACAAGGATGAAACGGATTACTGCAGAAAGAATGTCATCGAAAGGTTCGGGTTCACCAAGGTCAGGACGGTCGCTGAAGGAGGAGAAAGCAGGCAGCGTTCCGTCTATAATGGCCTGAAACAGGTTTCCGCAGGTTGTGGCGTAGTTTTGATTCATGACGGTGCCAGACCTTTTGTCAGTACGGAAAGTATAATTGAATGCATAGAAGCCGCCAGGTCTTACGGCGCTGCATGCGTGGCCGTGCCGGCAAAGGATACGATTAAGGAGTCCGATGAGGAAGGCTTTGTGAGCAGGACGCTTGACAGGAGCAGCCTCTGGCAGATACAGACTCCCCAGGGGTTCGAGTATGGCCTGATAATGGACGCCCATGATCGGGCGGCACGCGATGTGTTCGAGGCGACGGACGATGCGATGCTTGCGGAAAGGTACGGGCACAGGGTCAGGCTGGTGATGGGCGATTATTCCAACATCAAGGTGACCACGAGAGAAGACCTGGTTTTTGCAGAGGCGCTGTGCAGGAGGCAGTGCCGGAACTGATCATCGGGTCATCAGAGTTGTATCATGATGTAGTTTGAGGTGTGATATGGAACGAATGATTGAAGTGACCGGACTTGTGAAAAAGTTTGGGGATTTTGCAGCGGTCGACAACGTAAGTTTCAGCGTTGCCAAAGGCGAGATTTTCGGCCTGCTGGGTGAAAATGGGGCAGGCAAGACTACTACGCTGCGGATGCTGGCGACCATGCTGCGGCCGACAGCAGGCCGTGCGTTTCTCAAGGGATATGACACACAGAAGGAGCCTGAAAAGGTGAGAGCACAGATTGGGATCCTTTTCGGAGGCGAGACCGGGTTGTATGACAGGCTGACGGTAGCTGAGAACATTGCTTATTTCGGCGAACTGAACGGAATGAGCAAGGCTGCCATCAGGGAGCGTATCCGTCAGCTGGCACAGGCCTTTGGCATGGAAGATTTCATCAACAAACGGGCATCCAGGCTTTCAAAGGGGATGAAGCAGAAAGCGGCATTTGCGCGTTCGATCGTGCACGACCCTGACATAATGCTGTTCGATGAACCTACATCCGGCCTCGATGTCACTGCCGCGAGGGATGTCCACGAGTTTATCCTGAGGTGCAAAAGCGAAGGGAAGACGATAGTATTTTCAAGCCATTCGATGAGCGAAGTGGAGAAGCTCTGTGACAGGATAGGCATAATCCACAGGGGGAAGCTTGTCGAATGCGGCACGGTCGATGAACTTAAGAAAAATACGGTAACGATGATCTGGAAGAATTATTTGTCAGGCTGGTGGGTGCGGAATGAAGCTGAAACATGTGATGATAGTACTGAAAAAAGAGATAAAGGACCTGATACGTGACAAGAGGACGATCATTTCGAGCATCGTGCTTCCGATGATACTGATACCTGTCGTCAACATCGTGATGGGCGGCGGTATACAGAAGTTCGAGAAAGAAATAAACGAGAATGTAACAGTGGCGTTGTCGCAGTCCTCGAACACTGCAGAGGCCAGGGAACTGGTCCGTGACAGGATACTGAGCAAGAATCCCAACATCGTGCTTGTTGATACTGACGACCCTGTGAAGGCACTTGAGAACAACGAAATCAGGTGCATAATAGAGCTTGAAAGCTCATATGCAGAGAAACTCAAAGAAGGAATGCCGATACATATAACGCTTCAGTATGATGAATCAAAGACCAAATCACAGGCGGCGGCGGATATCGTAGCATGGGCCGTCGAGGAATTCAGCGAGGAAATCATCAAAGAAAGGATAACATCTCTGGGGCTTGATCCGGCTATCTTGCAGCCGGTGAATATCGAGCGTGTGAATGTTGCGCCTAATGAGAAGGGCAACAATATGATGCTTGAGATGATGCTGCCGTTCATGATTGCGATGCTGGTTGCCATTGGTGGAATACCTGCCGCGACGGATCTCGTGGCAGGCGAGAAGGAGCGCAATACATTCGAACCGCTGCTTACGACCATGCCGGACAGGGGATCACTGCTTCTCGGGAAATATTTCGCAGTCACGCTGTTTTCATTCGTCAGCCTCATAGCGATCCTTGCCGGCCTGTTTATAGGCTATATGGTCAATCCCAATTCCCTTACGATAGGAGTGGATGCCGGACTGGAGGGCATCACGCTGGATCCGCTGGCACTTATCCTGGCACTGCTTATAACGGTTGCCCTCGGGATGACTTTTTCAGGCATACAGATAGCTCTCAGCACCATCGCGAAATCATATAAGGAAGCCCAGACATACATGTCTTTCCTGATCCTGGCGACAATGATGCCCGGGTATGCCACGATGTTCATACAGGCAACCGACCTATCGCCTGTCATGTTTACACTGCCGGTCATGAATACGGTCGCAGCGTTCAAAATGATCCTGGGAGGCAGGATAGATTATTTCAACCTTGTACTGGCATTGGTGACATCGATCGTTTTCGTCGCGCTGACACTGGCGTTTGCGGCATCGCTGTTCAAAAAAGAAAAGGTGATGTTCAGGAACTAAATCACTGTTACGATGCTGGTCACCTGTATTCCGAGGCCCTGCCCGAACGGAGTGAGTTCTTCTCCGCTGGTTGCGGTTATTCCGATGCAGTTTTCGGGGATCCCGAGCAAAAAGGAAAGGTTTTTCCTTATATCATTTATCCTCGGCGATATTTTGGGTCTTTTGCATTCAATCGAGATGGACAGGTGCACTATTTTGTGATCTTCCAGGTACTTCAGTGCTTCACGCAGATAAACGCTGCTGTCCGTGATCCCCTTGTTCAGGCAAAGGTCGTCGCTTATTTCGCCAAGGATGTTTACGCAGGTGACGCCTGATATTGCATTTGTGATGGAATGGAGGATGACATCGGCGTCGCTGTTGCCTTTAAGGGGAGGTTCGCCTTCGAAGACCACTCCGCCGAGGATCAGCTTTTTGCTGATATCTTCAAAATCAAACCTGTGGCTGTCCTGCCCGATTCCTACTTTCATCTGGATAACCTGCCTTCCGGCTGCATTGAGCCGATTTTTTACCTGTTCGAAGGTGCGGGTACGTCGGGTATACACCGATCTGATACGCATCTGATGAGCGATGGACGGATGCCTATAGACTACACATCGGTCGGATGTATGCGTATAGGCTATACACAGACCAGATGCATATCGGGATATATGCCGGCCTGGTACACATCGGCCGCGAACTGGTCGGATGCATATCGGAAGCACATCTATCGCGCGCCGTCCGGACACATTGCTTGCATATCGGCCCTGTAACATTCAGATTCACATCTGGCGCATATCGGTCTTGCCGGTAAGATTCACACCGGGAGCACATCGGTTGTGCGCTGCTCAGATGCGCATCGCATGCATATCGATCCTGTGCCGTTAGGATACACATTGGACGTATATCGGCCGTGCCGGCGGGATTCACTCCGGATGCACCCTGGCCGCACCCAGCCGGATTTACGTCTGATGCATATCTGTCATGTGCCGGCCGGAAACACATCTGGTGCATATCAGTCATGTGCAAGCCAAATTCACATATGATACACGCTATCCGTACGCCACACAATTGCATTATATTGCCGTCAGCGTGTTTTGTCAAAGCTGATGGCAGAAAATGCAAATTAGTTTGCGATAATCAATTGAATAAGCATGTGTTTGCCGGCCGGACAGCCATGGAAGAATGTTAATGTTTGGAGTGCTGATGTTTTTATTTTGCTTAATTGCTTACGATTTTGCCTGTGCAGAGAGATTTGAAGAAAGCAATTTTCCCGGGCCTATTTTTCGCAAGTGCTGATGGCGGCACTACCCCCCGCCCTGGGCCAGTTGTCAATTGAAAAGGTAAATTCCACTTTGCACAAGTAAATTCCACATAAGCTGATTCATCAGACAGGATCGGCTTTTTGGCTGGTTTTAAATCTGTTTATTTCGACATGTTTTTAATGCTTTTCAACCAATAATAGGTTACAATATGAGTTGGAGGAGCAAAGCCAGCCCATTTTTGAGCATAGTGAAACGGAGGTATGGA
>JAKOPX010000477.1 GCA_029778665.1 Bacillota bacterium
CTTGGGCAGCCCGTTGCTGCGGCGTATCTGACAGGACAGGCTCCGGGTGAGAATCGACCGGAAATCAGCCGGTCCTTTTTTATTTTCTATATTGATTTTGTATTGAATATGTGTTAATATTACACAAACGAAACACAAATGTGCGTCTGCGGTGGACATGAACAGGCGCCTATCGTAGCCAGGTGAAAGACATGGATAACAGATCGACATACCTGCTGGTGGACAGAGAGGTCCTTCCGGAAGTTTTCACAAAAGTGATCGAAGTCAAGAAGATGCTGAGTTCCGGCAAGGCCAGGACGGTAAATGAAGCGGTCGCGGCAGTGGGTCTGAGCCGGAGTGCCTTTTATAAATACCGGGACCATGTATTCCCGTTCTATGAAACTTCCAGGGGCAGGGTGATCACACTGTACTTTGCCGTGGAGGATTTTTCGGGGATACTTTCAAGGATCATCAACAAGATCGCCGAGGCAAAGGCGAATATCATCACGATAAACCAGAATGTGCCGATAAACGGCCTTGCGGACGTTACCATATCGATTTCCACCACAGGCATGACGATGGACCTGGATGAACTCATGCAGAGCATCGCGGAGATAGAAGGCGTCCGGAAACAGCAGATACTTGCGAGGGACTGACGTAAGGAGGCTGATATCATGGATATAGCGATACTTGGATACGGAGTGGTCGGTTCCGGTGTAGCCGAAGTGATAAGGAAAAACGGCCAAAGCATAGCCGACAGGGCAGGAGAACAGATCAGGGTAAAGAAAATACTTGACATAAGGGACTTCCCGGATAGTCCGGACCGTGAACTCATGACCAAAGATCCGGAGGAGATATTTGGCGATCCTGAGATTAAAATAGTCGTGGAAACCATAGGCGGCACAGGCGCTGCGCAGGAATTCACCAAAAGAGCGCTCAGTGCAGGAAAGCATGTAGTTACTTCGAACAAGGAGCTTGTTGCCGTCCATGGTCCCGAACTTCTGAAACTGGCGGCCGACAACGGCGTGAGCTATCTCTTCGAAGCAAGTGTCGGCGGAGGCATACCCATAATACGGCCTCTGAGCCAGTGCCTTGCCGCAAACATCATAAACGGCATCACGGGAATACTGAACGGAACCACCAACTATATACTCACAAAGATGCGGAGGGAAAAC
>JAKOPX010000478.1 GCA_029778665.1 Bacillota bacterium
CCCGGCCGGCATCCGTAAATGCCGCAATCATGGCATCATTGCGCCGCAAGCGCAATGATGCCATGATCACCGTTATATCGTTGCCTTGCTCAGTTGGCGGCGTTATCCTTGTTGACCAGTTCAACAGGAACTTTTATGTCTTTTTCTACCGTCGACGGATCTTCAAGCACCTTGTATGCAGTCTGGATGCTGATCGCTCCTATGTCGATCGGGTGCTGTGCGGCAGATGCCAGGAGCTTGCCTTCCAGGATCGCCTTCTTGCCGTCTTCGGAACCGTCTACGCCAACTATCTTTATTTTGTCGAGGAGTTTGGCGGCCTCGACTGCAGCAGCACAGCCGATCGCTGACGGGTCATTCAGTGCGAATACTCCGGTGAGATCAGGATAGGACTGGAGCATGTTTTCCATGACCGGCAGCGCTGTGTCAACACCTGGCTGTATTTCCTGCTCAGCTACTATCTGGATGTCAGGATACTTGGAAATCGCATCCTTGAATCCGTTGGCCCTGTCAAGGCAAACCTGTGCCACGTTGTAAGTGAGCATTACGACTTTGCCTGTTCCGTTGAGTTCTTTTGCAAGTTCTTCACCAATAAGCTGTCCTGCCATGAAGTTGTCGGATGCTACTGTCGAAACGACCTTGCTGGAATCCTCCACGGGAGAATTGTATGCTATTACCGGTATATTTGCAGCCTCACATGCATTGAGTGACGCCTGGATGCCCTTTGAATCGACGGGGTCGATCAGCATTACACTGACACCTTGCTGGATCATGTCTTCAATGTCAGTGATCTGCTTTGCCGGGTCGAAAGCAGCATCCATTACGATCAGCTCATCGCCGTCTCTCAGTGCGGATTTCATGCCGTCAAGGATCTCGATGTAGAACGGGTTCGACTGGTCGGCAACCGATACGCCTATCTTGATGGGTTTGGACGTATCTCCGCCTGATGATGTGTCAGGATCGGTCGTGCCCGGAGTCGATGTCGAAGGTGGCGTCGTCTGTCCCGGATCTTTCTGTGAAGTCTGTCCGCATGCTGCCAGCAATGTTGCCATGATCGCTACTGCGAGCAGGATTGTGATGATTTTCTTCATTACTTTTTCCTCCTTGTTGTTTTATTAACTCGACTCGTCAAGAGCCAAATCCAAACGATACTCCATGTGCATTACCAGGCGGTGTAGCCGCCGTCGACAAGGATCATTGCCCCGGTCACGAAACTGGATGCATCCGAAGCAAGATACACGGCGATCCCCATCAATTCGTCGGTACGTCCTGAACGCGCCATCGGCGTCATCGAGAACCAGCGTTCGATCGCCGGGTCCTTTCTCCTGTACCTGTCTTCACTCATTTCAGTACGGATATATCCCGGGCACAGCGCATTCACCCTGACACCACGGGTCGCCCACTCGGTGGCCATCGACCTTGTCAGCATGATGAGCCCGCCCTTGGACGCATTATAAGCGCACTGGTTCTGGGGAGTATTCACGATGATCCCTGACATGGACGCAACGTTTATAATACTACCTTTACCCTGTTTGAGCATGATGTTACCAACTTCACGCGAAACGATGAACGGTCCGGTCAGGTTGACATCGATGACTTCCTTCCAGTCTTCCGTCGTGACCTTCTCGGCATCGTCCCCGCGCCAGATCCCGGCGTTGTTCACCAGGATATCGATCTTGCCGTATTCGTCCATGACCTGGGCAACCATGCGCTTGATGTCATCTTCATTCCTCATGTCGCCCTTGATCACCGTGCATTTTACGCCCTCAGCTTCAATGATTTTCTGGGTTTCCAGGGCGGTCTCGATACGCCTTGCCGCAATGATTATGTCGGCTCCCGCCTGGGCAAGGGCGATGGCCATTGCCTTGCCAAGTCCCTGTCCGCCGCCGGTGACGATCGCATTGCGCCCTTTTAGAGAAAACAATTCCATAACATTCTTAGATCCCATTATTGCTTATCCCTCCAAGTCCTTATTATCTGCTGCGTTCACTGCTTCATACCTTTTTTGCCTTCATCGCCGCCCTGGTGCTTTGGGCTATGGTCTCCGGTGTAAGGCCGTATATCTCAAGCAGATCGTCTGCATTGCCTGATCTTCCGAAAGTATCCCTGGTCCCAACCTTTACCACGGGTACCGGCAGGCATTCGGTCACGACTTCTGAAACTGCTCCGCCGAGGCCTCCCAGGATGTTGTGTTCTTCCGCGGTAACGATGGCTCCCGTTTCTTTTGCTGCCCTGATCACAGCTTCCCTGTCTATTGGTTTTATTGTATGGAAATTGAGAACACGTGCACTGATGCCTTCCTTTTCGAGTTCAGCCGCGGCTTTCAGGGCCATAGCCACCATTATCCCGGTCGCTATGATCGTCACGTCCGAACCCTTGCGCATTTCGACCGACTTTCCTATTTCAAACTTATATCCGGGTATGGCTGTGACAGTTTCGGTCGCCATCCTGCCAAGCCTCAGGTATGTCGGGCCGTTATGCCTGACTATTGCCCTGACTGCTTCCCTCGTTTCATTCCCGTCGGCCGGACATATCACCGTCATGCCCGGGATGCTGCGCATCAGGGCCATGTCCTCCAGGCACTGGTGCGTAGCACCGTCTTCCCCAACGGTGAGGCCCGCATGGGTCCCGACGATTTTCACGTTCAGACCCGGGTAAGCGATCGAGTTCCTTATCTGGTCGAAAGTCCGGCCTGCCATGAACATCGCGAAAGTGTTCACGAAGGGGCTGAAACCGCAGGTCGCCAGGCCTGCCGCGATGCCTACCATGTTGGCTTCCGCGATGCCTACGTTGAAAAAGCGGTCGGGAAACTTCTCACCGAACATACAGGACATGGTACAGGTGCTGACATCTGCATCCAAAACGACTATATCGTGATTCTCCGCTCCCACCTCGGCAAGAGCTTCTCCATAAGCATGTCTGGTAGCGATCTTTTCTCCCATGGCTATACCTCGCATTTCTCTTCGAGTTCTTTGAACGCAAGTGCGAACTGTTCATCGTTCGGTGTCTTTCCGTGCCACTGGCACCTGCCTTCCATAAATGAAACGCCCTTGCCTTTAATGGTATTGGCAATGATGGCATGGGGCTTCCCCTTGTACGCCCTGGCTTCATCGATCGCAGCAGCGATCTCTTCCACCGAGTGCCCGTCTATTTCGAGCGTATGGAAACCAAACGCCTGGAATTTCGCCTTAAGATCGCCTGTATCCAGTACTTCGCGCACTGTCCCGTCAAGCTGGACCTTGTTGTTGTCCAGTATCACGATAAGGTTGTCCAGTCTCCTGGCAGCCGCAAACATGAGCGCTTCCCATATCTGTCCTTCCTGGATCTCACCGTCTCCGACTATGGCATATGTAAAGTGATCCTTATCCCTGCATTTCCCTGCCAGCGCCATACCGACCGCCGCAGAAAGCCCCTGTCCAAGCGAACCTGTCGACATGTCCACGCCCGGCACATGTCTCATCTCAGCGTGGCCGGACAACTGGCCGTCGGCTTTACGGAACGTATCCAGCCACTCCAGCGGGAAAAAACCCCTCAGCGCCAACGTAGGATACAAAGCCACGGTGGCGTGGCCTTTTGACAGGACAAGCCTGTCCCTGTCTTCCCACTGCGGATCGTCAGTACGCACGTTCATTTTGTCGAAATACAGGACCGACATTATCTCCGACAGTGAAAATGCTCCGCCTATGTGGCCTGATCTTGCGTTTTTGACCATCTTCAGACCGGTATACCTGATCTCCCAGGCTCTTTTCCTTAGTTCGGCTGCCTTTTTTGAGTCCATTTGAACACCCCTTCACAAAGCAACGTACATGTGCTGCATATTTTGGTACGTCCCAAATTTCGCCGAGCCTGTTTGCCCATGACTGGATGAAATAAGGGAATCACAGGAACTGTAACAATCGTTCACATATCAAGCAGGTTCAAGGAAGTCCTCGTATATGTGTCTGTCTGCGGATCTGCCATGCCTCCTGACTGATATGAAAGATTTGCGTTTATTAGCATCATCAACTTACACATCCATGATACTACTAAAATTTGAACGTGTCAATATTTTATGTTAAGAGTTTTTTAACTGCATTATGGGGTTGTATCAGTAAATCATGCTCATGTATGGGATTCTGTGGAACATAGGAATTATATTGATTTATGCGTCCTGCCGGCATATTATTTTGACCGTTCCAAATAAAATCCCCGGAAACGGGATAAAAACCGGGTTCCCGGCACAATAAAAGTGCCTGCCAGCCAGCCGATCCGATTTGTCCGGCAGCCGACAGACACCATGCATCACACCGGGACCCCGGTATTACTCAAGAAGCTGCGACAGCTCATCATGGATGCGGTCTATTGCTTCTTCCGGCGAACACAATTTCAGGATCGCATCGTGTACAGCCTCTCCAATTATCCTTTCAAACACACGGGAAGATACGCACTCGTTATTTTTGTTCTGAGGCACTGTCCTCTTCTTGATCGATGCAAAGGATCTGAACGTATCCCTGTGCCAGGGATAGAGCGCCATCAGTTCGTAGCTGTCACGGATGCTGTTGTACGGGACCATCCTGCCCAGCACCGCGTTGGACATGGCCATGTCATCAGCTATCGTCCATTTGATGAACTCAAAGGCCTCTTCTTTCGCTTTGGAGTTTTTATTCATCCCGATGGACCATCCGCCGAACAGCGATACTCCGCCGGGAACAGGCGCAAATCCTGTTTTCCCCATAACAGTGGACTTGTTCGGATCCCTCAGTATGGTGACCTGGTCGGAATACTGGACCATCATCGCCGAATTGCCTTCGCAGAAATCCTTCGCTTCGTCGTCCCACCACCTGTCATGGGAATCCGGGTGGGCATATTCGAAACATTCGATATAGTTCCTGAGCGCATCGATGCATTCCCTGCTGCGCACTGCTATCCCGTTCTTGCCGAACACGTTCCCTCCAAACGCCCACACCCTCACCAGGAATTCGCTTGTGGCTCCCGTAGGTATGCGGCCTCCCAGGGCAGTTCCGTAAAGGACGTCCGAATCAGGATTGAACTTCTTCGTAAAGAAACGGGCGACCTTGTTGTATTCCTCCCATGTGCGCGGGACCCTCAGTTCCTCCTTGTACCAGTCGTGGTACAGCCGCTTGTTTTTCAGGTCTTCAAAAAGGTCTTTCCTGTAAAACAGCAACTGCGACGTGAAGCTGAACGGCAATACATACACTTTCTTGTCGTATACCGAATATTCCTGGAAAATGTCCCGCTGGAACTTGCTCTCCAGCTGCCAGTCAGGCTGTATATACCCATCGAGTTCCTGCAGGCACCCCTCGACCACGAGCTCTTTTATCCAGGGCACGTCTATGCAGAAAACGTCGTATTTCCCCGTGTCCCTGCTGGCCTTTATCTCGTCGAGCAGGTATCTGTAATTCACAAGGTCGATCTGGACATCTATCCCGGTCCTGGTCTTGAAATCGTTGCTCAGCGCTTCAATGGCCCTTCCTGCATGGTCATTGTTCAGCAGCACCCTGATCTTTCCGGGATCCCTGCCCGCAAAATTCGTTATGGCCATCGGCGCTGTATTGTTTTTTTCGGAATCGATCAGTATTTTGACTTTTTGCGGCAGTGTTTCCTTCTCTTTCTCGATGCAGTCGATCAGGAGGTTTACGGCAGTCTCACCCACTTCGCCGTAGGGCAGGACTATATGTTCTTCATTGTCGCTGTGTGTTCGTGTCCATCTCTTGCTGTTGAGTATCACTATTTTCGGATCCACCACGCCAGGCCTTGATGTGAGTTCTATCGCTTTTTTCAGCCCTTCGGCCGGCAGTTCGCCCGTAACGTATATGACCTCCGGGCGGTCATCCGAGTTCAGGAGCTCTATCGATGACCTCAGCACGCTCTCCCTGTTGCCCTCGGTCACAACGATGAACTGGTTGCGTATCTCCATGCCGGCATTGAACATGCCGTTGAAATACGCATCTATACATGCCGCATCAAAAGTATAGTTCCTGGGCCCGGTGATGATAGCGATCTTGCGGTAACCGAGCTCCAGGTGCTTATTTATGCTCCCCACCACCTGGTCCCTGAGATCGACGCCGACAAAATCAAAGCCTCCGCCCGTTATTTCCCTGTGCATGCAAACGATATCGAGCCTGTTGCGCTTCATTTTTTCAAAGAATTTCGTATTATCCGGCTGGCAGGTGATGAGCAGCACGCCGCTTACATTGAACATCAGGGCGCGGTTCAATATTTCCTGCTCTTTATATGGCAGCTCGTTGCTGATAAACAGGTCGACGGAATATGACTTGCTTTCGGCGCCCCTGCATATCCCGTAGAAAACGTCCTCATAGGCGCAGTCGCTGATGTTCGGCAGCACGACATATATGCTCTTCTGCGTTTTTGTCGTCTTCAGGCTGGTCGCCATGGCATTCCTGTTGTAGCCAAGCTTTTTTATGGCTTCCTCGACCCTCTTTATTTTTTCTATGCTGACGCCCTTGGCGCCGTTCAACACATTCGATACGGTGCCGTGAGATACTCCGGCCAGTTTGGCGACGTCTTTGATCGTAACCATGCTTTAACCAATCCTCTTCTGATCTTTTTTACATGCTATATGCAGACTGTATTCATATGCTGCATACAGCCTGCATCAAATGCTGTCCGTAAGACGGAGCCGGTGGCTGTAATTTTAACGTTCCATTTAATTATACATCTGACGGTTTGCCGGTGCAAGGAGAATCGGAAAACTGAACTTCATTATCGCATTCAAACAAAACAATGTTTCGAATCAATCTATTGATGTAAATCATTCTGTCAAGACAGTAATTTGCGTCCATTATAGTTGCTATTTCCCCGGCATGAGCACTCTCATTCCTCTTGCGGATCAACTGGTCAACAGATGTAGTTATATACTCCAACCATTTTTGAGGATCTGTTATGCCTTTCCAATAACAAAAATCAAGCGCTGTCTTATAAAAGAACGTCCCATTTTTCGTCTTTTTTCTACCGACGATATGCGTCAGATTGCCCAAAGTAAATCTTGCAATAATATATGGAGACACACTGCCGGCATCCTCTGAAAGATCTGAGATCCTGAAGTTGTATGCCTCATCTTTTTTATAGAACGGCCATTCATTTTCGAGTTTACCGGGATCGATTCCGTTTAAACTACAGTATGTTTCAGATGAGGATACAAATTGCCGTAAATACTTCAAGTATTCCAGTGAGAATAATTTTTTCAGTTCCAGTTCGAGTGCTTTCATCAACGGAAGTATTGCGCATGAAAAGTCTATCTTTTGCTGTTCGTTCTCATCCAGGTGAAATAAATCGTTAAAAACATACTGTGAGGTATAAATATATGATCTGCTCGTAGCTTGCAGTAATCGCCATGCTTCCGGACCGATTTCCTTTTCTAAATCTATAGTAAAGTCGTCAGTATTGCATGCACTTTTTTTGAGCCTTTCTAGTGTCATTCTGGCCTGTTCGATCCTCTGAGGCGCATCATAGTAATGGCAATCAATGCTTCTGAATATCAGGATCGCTTCCTGTATCGATTTTTCATCCCCTTTTGCCATTTCCAGCAGTCCAAGTTCGTCATAGGCTGGAATTATTACCTCTGACCAAATAAGAGCATCGCCTAACAGGTTATTTATTGTATACGGATCATGCTTTTCCATCCGAAGGGCTTCTGCATACTGCCAACTCTCTGAATATATTCTCCTCAGCCAAAAGATATAATCATCCAGAGAATCCTGGTTGCGATAAATTTGAGCCAATTCCCACATGGAATAGAGATTATGATGCAGCCGTGCATCTTTCATCAAATATTCGATGCGCTGAGTACCATGAAAGTTATTGCAAATAAACTCCGTCAAGTTTTTACCCGTAATCGGGTCTACAAACTTTTTATCATCCGCTTGCAGCATAGCCAGCAATTCTTCATCGTTATGTCTGCTCATATAAATCTACTCCGATATAAATCTACTCCGACAAATCACTATTAACCTCATTTATTGCTATACTATCAAAATATCCGGATGTTTGTAAATGACTGACACTTATATTAATTATTATCATATCCTGCGGAAGATTGATCGCACAATAGGTTTTTTACCTGGTGTATGAAAAGAAAGTACAAATGTTTTAAGGCTTACAGGAGTTTTGTCTAGATTTTTAAGGACAAGTATTTGTCAGTGAGGGTATAATAGTACTAAATTATTATTGTGGCATTCACGCGTTGGGTAAATTCCCTGCCACGCAGAGTCGCTTGAGAGGTAATATATTGCATAAGAAGATATTATATAAAAAAGCCTATAGATTGCTGAAAAACTCAACTCCGTTGAAGTTTGACTGCGGCCTTATTTGCAACAGAAGGTGCTGTTCCGGGGACAATGAAGCGGGAATGTGCCTCTACCCAGGTGAGGAATCAATATTAGCAGGTCACGATGAGTTTCTGAATATTCGAAAGGACAAAATGCGGGATACGGATGTTCTTTTTGCCGTCTGCAGCAACAAATGCAACAGGAACTACAGGCCCCTGGCATGCAGGATATTCCCCTACGCTCCATATATCGACAGGGACGGAAGGCTTACCGTTATAGAAGACCCCAGGGCGAAATATTTATGCCCGCTTTTAATGGAGCCGTTCGGTCTGAAAATCGACAGAAGATTCAGAAGGAATGTAATAAAAGCATTCCGGATCCTTATCATGGATGATGAAATCAAGAGCTTTATCAGCCTGATTTCGGCCGTATTGGACGATTACAGGAGGATGCTGGGCATCCTGCGCCATTGATATGCAGTCGCATGTGTGGGTATTCCATTTATGCATTGATCTTATATATAGTGCAGCTATTTCTGGTCCTTTTGATATAGGATCAGCATCTGATGAACAAGTGCCACTCATCAAAAATGCCGCGCAACTCACTGTCCAGGTATGTCAGCGCCTTATCCTTTATCTCTTCCGGCACGCTATAATAAGCTTCCGCGATCGAACCAGCTATTGCAGCGATCGTATCGCTGTCCCCGCCGACAGAAATGGCAGTTCTTATGGTATCTTCAAAGGACTCGGCTTCCAGGAATGCTTCGATCGCCTGCGGTACAGATCCCTGGCATGTTTCATCGAACATGTAGGTGTCCCTGATCTCGTCGATCGTGAAATCCAGTGCATAATAGTCTTTTGCGATCCTGTCGCGGATCTCTTCTTTGCTGCATCCTTTCCTTGCCATGAATATGGCCATGGCAACTGCTTCGGCGCCCTTGATCCCTTCAGGGTGATTATGGGTCACCGCGGTGACAGCCCTGGACAGCCGGACCACCTCTTCTTCAGCTCCGGCAGCAAAACCAACAGGACTTATTCGCATGGCTGCTCCATTACCGAAACTGTTATACGGCTGGGGATCATCACTGAATACCCAACGAATGAACCTGCCTCCGTAGCCACAGTCCGGGTATTTGCGCCCTATTTCCTGCATGTATTTGACTGCAAGCCTCCCGGCCACGGCATAGTATTCGACTTCGGCATCACCGGCGCCCCCGGCCCTGGTTTCCTTTATGCCCCTGGCTCCCATTATGGCTTTTGCAATAGCAAGCGTCATGATGCTGTCATCCGTCACCCTGCATTCCGGCGTGAACAGTTCAAAATCCTTGCTTCGGTAATTATTGAACTCAAAACGCGAACCGACTATATCGCCGACAATTGCACCAAGCACTTTCCAAACCTCCACGGCATGTCAATACCATTATTATATCATTTTAAGCATTGACTCCGGCAGCAGTCTAGCTGGCATGCCTGAAACCCAGCACATCTTCCAATACCACAACATACTCCTGGGGATATTTTTCGTTTTCATTTTTTAAGTGCCATATAACTGCCTCCATCGGCTGTGCCTGCCTGCCAGGTCTGGCAGAACTGATTTCGTCAACAACATCGGCAACTATCGCTATCCTTGCGTTCCGGCTGATCTCGTCCCCTTTCAGCCCTTTCGGATATCCGCTTCCGTCAAGCCTTTCATGATGCTGCGAGACAACATCCAGGTATTCTCTCGGAAAACTGATGCTCGCAAGAGAGCTAATGCCCAGTTCACAATGCTGTCTCAGCAAGGCCGTTTCCATGTCTGTCAGGATCTCAGATTTAAGAATGATTGACTTTGGCACCAGCAGTTTGCCTACGTCATGCAATAACGTACCGATCCCCAACCAGGATAGTTCTTCTTCATTATATCCTATCTCTGCGGCCATCATTACTGAAATAATGGCAACATCAATTGAATGTGTGTATATCCAGCCTACATAGTTGCTTAATGCATTGACGAAAATCCACCAGGGTTGTGTCCTGGAATCAAAAACTATGTTGCCCAGTATATCATTTGCTTTCCTGAAAATACGTTCATTGCGGATATCCAGCCTGTTTTTCAGCTCATTCGTTATCTGATGGAGGTCAGCACTTTGCCCGTCGCATGTTTGAGACACCGGACTTTGCTCGCTTCCCGGTCTGCCAGGCGTTCCATGCTCATATATTCCAAACCTGCCTAACCTTTTTTTGATATTAGTCGTTACTTTTTGGCCTTTGCCTAACAGCAGTACTCCATTTTGGTCGAATATATCTCTTGCAGCAAAATATTCGCTGCCCATCTTAATGAAATACTCTTGCACAGCAATTACCCCTTCCATTGACAAATCTCAGACTTGGTGCCGGGTGCCTGTATTTTCACATGCAAAAGCCGCATCGGATCCTTTGCTCTCTGATGCGACTTTCAACCCCGGCATTTCCATCCGGACATAATCCCTGGATCTTTTTCTGATTCAATAATTTCGCGTACAGGGCGCAAATATCTGATTGTGTATATCTTGTATGTTTTTGGCGTCCTTTATCAGAACCCAACTCGTGAATATATTACAAAGTAACTTAGATGTCAACATGTTTATGTGTCTATTTGGATTGTTTTAAATTGCAAGTTTAATTGCCTTACAAAATCTTACAGAACCCTGTTTTAAGCGACCACAATCTTTGCCATTTCGTTTGCAGCTTACGGGGCGATTTCAACCCACTCTCCCCGTGTGGGGAGAGACGCCGGCAGTTCAGCACAGGAGGCAATGGAGCAGGATTTCAACCCACTCTCCCCGTGTGGGGAGAGACGCAGAAGTCGGACATAAGATTAAAAAATACCTGCAATTTCAACCCACTCTCCCCGTGTGGGGAGAGACATGTAAAGACATTAAAACTTTAAGTATGGAGGGAATTTCAACCCACTCTCCCCGTGTGGGGAGAGACCCAAAAGGTTTACAGCAAATGAGATAAAAGAGATATTTCAACCCACTCTCCCCGTGTGGGGAGAGACGAATTAGAATATCTCATTCGGCGACGTGCCGAAATTTCAACCCACTCTCCCCGTGTGGGGAGAGACCCACGTAATGTGTATGCATGGACTAACAAAAGCACATTTCAACCCACTCTCCCCGTGTGGGGAGAGACCTCCATATCCTTCTGAGCCTGCTTCAAGGCTTCAATTTCAACCCACTCTCCCCGTGTGGGGAGAGACCCGGCAATATATACTGGCGAGTGCGTTGCTATAACATTTCAACCCACTCTCCCCGTGTGGGGAGAGACATCCGCGCCGGTCACTGCCATGTAGTGCATACACTATTTCAACCCACTCTCCCCGTGTGGGGAGAGACCAATGCTATTTTTAAATGTCGTAGTCTGATTGTTATTTCAACCCACTCTCCCCGTGTGGGGAGAGACTGCACAGGTAACCGGACTGACTACGGATCAAATTCAGATTTCAACCCACTCTCCCCGTGTGGGGAGAGACTTTTATACGGGTGAAAAAGATACGTTCATTTATAATTTCAACCCACTCTCCCCGTGTGGGGAGAGACCCGCTGGGTGTGTTTATCTTGTCCAGCCCGACCAGATTTCAACCCACTCTCCCCGTGTGGGGAGAGACAACACGGGAATGGAATTAATAGAATTTGTCATCTTATTTCAACCCACTCTCCCCGTGTGGGGAGAGACGTGGACATGCGCTTGCGGAAACGCAAATGATTTCAATTTCAACCCACTCTCCCCGTATGGGGAGAGACGTAATATGCCGGAAATTGAGATATAACTGATTCATTTCAACCCACTCTCCCCGTGTGGGGAGAGACATTATAAGTATGTTCCTTTCCGTCCTCACCCCTATTTCAACCCACTCTCCCCGTGTGGGGAGAGACTTAGCGAAGAGTAAAGAGTATAATGTTGACAAAGATTTCAACCCACTCTCCCCGTGTGGGGAGAGACTCGTTAGATTCATCCCAGATGATGCCCGTTTTTGTATTTCAACCCACTCTCCCCGTGTGGGGAGAGACGGCAAGCAGGCCGAAGATGAACTCATGGCATTTGTATTTCAACCCACTCTCCCCGTGTGGGGAGAGACATCACGCGCGCGCGCGTCTATCTCTCTCTCTTTAATTTCAACCCACTCTCCCCGTGTGGGGAGAGACTCATTTAAGGATTGTATTATTTAGTCAGCACTATATTTCAACCCACTCTCCCCGTGTGGGGAGAGACCTGAGACCAGGCAACCTGGACCTGAGATCAGGAAATTTCAACCCACTCTCCCCGTGTGGGGAGAGACGTTTATAATGAGGAGCTGTTTGTAGAGCTTTTAGATTTCAACCCACTCTCCCCGTGTGGGGAGAGACCCAGGTTCTCGCTCATCGCCACCTGCTTCCAGGTATTTCAACCCACTCTCCCCGTGTGGGGAGAGACACCCAAAAATCCCCGTACATTTCCCCACTATCCAATTTCAACCCACTCTCCCCGTGTGGGGAGAGACCAAAAAGCCGCTGAAAGGGCAATACACGGTAGATATTTCAACCCACTCTCCCCGTGTGGGGAGAGACCAGCTGGTTATAACAAAGAAAATTCAGGATTTGAATTTCAACCCACTCTCCCCGTGTGGGGAGAGACCTCCAGAGGTCATACTCATTTTTGATGCGGAGCTATTTCAACCCACTCTCCCCGTGTGGGGAGAGACGATTTTCAATCTCAATGTGCTTGAGGCTTGCGTTATTTCAACCCACTCTCCCCGTGTGGGGAGAGACCCGATTCAATCATCGCATCAAAAGCAAAGCAGTTGCCATTTCAACCCACTCTCCCCGTGTGGGGAGAGACTTGCGCAGGCCCGTCCTTCCGTAGCTATAGAGCGATTTCAACCCACTCTCCCCGTGTGGGGAGAGACTATTTGGATTTACAAACGGTATAAATGTTATATGATTTCAACCCACTCTCCCCGTGTGGGGAGAGACCCCTGCCTCAATGTCAAGAACGGCACACCTGGGAGATTTCAACCCACTCTCCCCGTGTGGGGAGAGACATTGCTTTTTGCCCCTTCCAGTTTTTTCGCCAAGATTTCAACCCACTCTCCCCGTGTGGGGAGAGACTTACAGGCTTTATATTGCTATAACTAGATGACTTATTTCAACCCACTCTCCCCGTGTGGGGAGAGACTTTTCTTAAGTGACAGGAAAAAGGTTGCATCACTGATTTCAACCCACTCTCCCCGTGTGGGGAGAGACCAGTAGATATGGTGGATCAGAATCCCACGCTAAAATTTCAACCCACTCTCCCCGTGTGGGGAGAGACAACAGCAAGATCGAGATCAGAGTTATCAACAACAATTTCAACCCACTCTCCCCGTGTGGGGAGAGACGATCATGAAAATGGCTAAAAGTTTTAGACTGTCAATTTCAACCCACTCTCCCCGTGTGGGGAGAGACCAGCTAAACGTTTATTAAAAAAACGTTCCAAGAAAATTTCAACCCACTCTCCCCGTGTGGGGAGAGACTTGTAATTTGCAGAATACATTATCTGGTCTGCTCAATTTCAACCCACTCTCCCCGTGTGGGGAGAGACCGGGTGCAAGATTTATGTAAGGGTGATGCACCAATATTTCAACCCACTCTCCCCGTGTGGGGAGAGACAAGGCCCAGGAAAGCATCGAGGCGCTGGCACAGCAATTTCAACCCACTCTCCCCGTGTGGGGAGAGACTGAGGGATAGTTAGTTCGCACTAGGTACATTTTACATTTCAACCCACTCTCCCCGTGTGGGGAGAGACCCGAAGGACTATGGCCGGGACAACCGCTGCATGCAATTTCAACCCACTCTCCCCGTGTGGGGAGAGACCGCGCGTATCGGCGTTAATTATCCGCCGTTACATATTTCAACCCACTCTCCCC
>JAKOPX010000479.1 GCA_029778665.1 Bacillota bacterium
GCCCTTCTGCACCATGGCTCACGTATGGAAAATTCCTGATCGGATTTACTGGAATCACGGGCCAGTACAGCGCTCATTCGTAACGCAGCGCCTCTATCGGGTCCAGGTCGGCTGCACGCTTGGCCGGATAAACGCCAAAGATTATGCCAAGCGCAATGGATCCGAGGAATGCCAGTATGATGATCTTGAAATCGACGACCGGCGGGATTTTTATAAGCGCAGAAATAACGTTCCCGGCAATGATGCCCAGGAATATGCCGACAATTCCGGCACAGCCTGTCATCAGGATCGATTCGGTCAGAAACTGCAGTATGATATCTTTCTTCTGCGCCCCAAGGGCCTTCCTTATGCCTATCTCCCTTATCCTTTCGGTCACCGACACCAACAGGATGTTTACTATGCCGATGCCTCCGACTATCAGCGTGATGACCGCTATAACGAGCAGGATCGACGAGACCACGCCCAGCACGTCACTGAACGCCTTCTGGATATCCGCCGAGTTCTGGGCCATATATACATCTTCGCTGCCATGCTTCATTTCCAGGTATTCCACGATACGCTTGCCGACTTCCCGCAGCTTTTCTTTCTCCACCACCGTCACTTCGATGGATGACAGCATTTCGCTGTTCGGATACAGCTGCTGCACGGTAGTGATGGGCATATATATCGTGACGGGTACCAGTTCGCTTTCCATGATCCCTTCGAACAGGTTCTCTCCGCTGCTTATCACTCCTATTACCTTAAGCGAGACCGAAGTGCCTGATGGTGTCCTGAGCGTGATGTCCTCCCCGGTCAGATCCCGGTCGTGACCGTAGAACTTCCTGACGAACAGTTCATCTACCACGACGAACTTGGCCCTTTTGGTAACATCGAAATCATTGATGAACCTGCCGTATTTCATTTCAATGATGCCAAAATTCTTGAACTGTGAAGACACGCCGAACACCAGCGCATCCTTTGTCTCGTCATTGACACGTACAGTGCCGCTTTTCCGGATGCTGGTCGCGATATTCTTGATCTCGGGCGCCGCTTCCTTTACATGATCCATGTCCTTGAGCGTCAGCCAGTCTTTCCTGTCGACGTTCCTGTTTTTATACGTGATACTTATGGTATTGGCGCCTATCTTTTCAAACTGGGCATTCATGTAGCTTTCGGTCGCACTGCCGAGCGCCATGATCGTGATAATGGAAAACACGCCCATCACGATGCCGAGCATCGTAAGGAATGAACGGAGTTTATTTGATTTGAGGCTGTCCAGAGCCTGTTTGAAGCTCTCGGAAAAATCCATCTGCATACCTCGCTTCTTTCAGGACCGCTGCCCGTCAATCCTGGGGTTTTACCCTGACTTTCATCCCGTCGGTGTAACTGGGCTGGGGATCAAGGACCACCAGTTCACCTTCATCGAGCCCGTCCAGTATCTCAACGCTCATGTCGGAATTGATGCCGGCCTCTATCCGGCGCTGCTCCATCCTGTTCGTCTCAGTATCGATCACGAAAACCACCAGGTTGTCGTCCCTGTCCGGCCTGATCGCTTCCATCGGGGCCAGCAGGACTCCGCTTTTATCCACCGTGATGATCTCGCAGGTGACATTGAGACCCGGTTTAAGTACGTCACCGGGGTCATCCACGCTGATGAGCACCTCCACCACGGTTTCGTTCCCTGCTGCAGTCATGGCCGTGGTCGCCACGGGAGAAATGCTTTCGACGGTGCCTGTTATCTCAATGTCCCTGGCGATCGCGTCTCCCGTCACCCTCACTCTCTGTCCGGCCGCCACGCTCTTGATGTCGTACTCGTTTACCCTGGCCCGTATCCGCAGCTTATCCGGGTTTATTATCCTGTATGCGGGCTGCATGCTCCCGGTATATGCACCCTCCTGGACATTCACCGCTGCGACGACGCCGTCGATGGCAGCACGGCACATCTCGTTCATGTCGTTTATCTTCTTTTCAAGATCGGCGATCTGTATATCCGTTACTTTCAGGTTTTCTTCCGCCGTCTTTTTCGAAGCGTTCCGGCTTTCGACGGCAGCCTCGTAAGCCAGCTTTGCATTCTCAACGGCCGACCCGGCTTCCCTGAACTGCTTCTCCGACATTTCCAGTTCTGCTTTCGAAATGGCATTGGCCTCAAACAGCGCCTTATTGTCCTCGTAAGCCTTTTGGGCGTCATTGAAATTCCTTTCGGCGGCTTTCAGGCTGTTGAGCGCCCGCTGGACTTCGGCGTCGCCGGCTTTCGATTCCAGCGTTATCTGCTGTGTCCTCCTGTTGCTTTTAAGTGTCTCGAGCCTTGAGTACATATCGCCCATATCCACTTCGATCAGTTGCTGGCCGCGCTTTACGTGCTGCCCTTCTGAGATCATGACTTTTACCACCTTCATCGGCGTATCGAAGTACACTTCCGATTTTTCCACTTCTTCAACGATACCGTCGGCATATATCCATGAAGAAAGGTCGCCTCTCGCCACCGCCGAGGCCTGTACGCTCACGGCGCCGGAA
>JAKOPX010000480.1 GCA_029778665.1 Bacillota bacterium
CAGTTCTGAAAATCCTGACCCGTTTGACAATCCCTCCGCCACTTTTTTCTCAATTTCGGGGATGATTTTTTCGTAAATTTCACGTACAATCATAATAGCAGGTTACCTCTCTTCTGTTGGTTATGTTTGATTGTTGACTTGATAATACCACATTGAGTAGGTAACTTGCTTTTTTATGCCTACAAAAACTTTACACTATGTTTTACCGTCGTGAAGCCGTACAGGACCAATCGAACCGCATATTACAGGCTTTTCACATATTCAATTATCGCTTTGCCGGCAACCGCGCCCTGCCCGACTGCCACTGAAATTTGTCTGAATCTGCTGGAACAATCTCCCGCCGCGAACACTCCGTCGAGGTTCGTCCTTTGGTTGTTGTCCGTCACAACCAGGTTCCCATCCGTCAATATGCCCAGTTTCCTCGCAAAATCAATGCTTGACGCGCTTTCATACGCAACAAATAACCCGTCGATATTTTCACCTGTTCCGTCTGCAAAATGTATCTGCTCCAGGAATTCATCGCCTTCGAGTTTCAGTATTTTCCTTGTATCCACGCGGAACCTGCCAAGCTCACCTATATACTTGCCCGAAACATCCAGATGTTTCCCGTTGGTATAAATCGTGACATCTTTCGTGAAGGTTGTCAGTTCCATAGCCTCATGTACAGCAAAATCCCTGTGGCCAAGCACGCCTACCTTCCGGTTGTTGTAGAAAAAACCGTCGCAGGTGGTGCAGTAACTGACACCATTCCCCTCGAATTTTGCCATGTTTTCGATCATGATAGCTTTGTGCGGCAGTCCGGTAGCCAACAACACTGCTTTGCACAAGTATGACGCGGTGCCGGTGACAACTTTGAAGAACTCATCCTTTTCAACTGATATCACTTCGTCCTCCAGCACCTCTGCACCAAGCCGCTTCACCTGGATCTCCCCGTTCTTCAGCAGTTCCTTTCCGGATATTGTCTGTGCAAAGCCGAAATAGTTGTCGACTTTCTCAGCCTTCAGCAGGTTGCTGTCGTTTTTCCCGATTATAAGCGTCCTGAGGTTGGATCTCACCGTATACAGAGCGGCTGACATTCCTGCAGGACCTTTGCCAATAATAATTACATCGTACATGGTCGCTTCCTTTCTGATACGTTGAAAATTCGCTTATTTAAATAAAAGCAAATGTATAAAATATGCACGTCAGCTACCTGATAAAATATGCAAACCGTCTGCTCAGATTATACACGTTTATCCGCCATAATCATACCTGCCCATCTGCCAGGCACACCTGTTTATCTTCCTGTATTTTTGCATTTCCGATGTTTGCCCGTCTTTCTGTACATCTTTCTGCTCACAAGCATGAAAGGTGCAGCTTACACTTGAATTCCGTATCCTCGCGCGCCAAATTCTCACTTGTCATCCAGGTTCGCCAGTCTTCGGAAACCCTGGCTCTCAAGTCCGTGTCTGCCCGGCAACTGTCAGGCATCCTGCCGGCCATTGTACCAGGCCCTGCCCGGTGTGGCCGCATTATGTCATGGTAACGGGTTTCATGCTGATGGGTTATCTATCCGTCCCTCCAATCGCTTTGTCCGGCACTTCAGGTTATAAACCCTCGGCAAAATAAATTTAACTCATCAGGTAATCAGTCACCGGTCTGCCTGTTCATCTTATTACTCATTACCCGGCGATCCAATTATCTGGTTTATGATATATACGGCTCCTGATCTTTCCCAATTTCTGAAGTTATCATACCAATCTTAAGTTACCCAGCCAATCTTCCGGAATAACATCCGGTTCCAGAGTTATACCCCTACGCTCAACCTTCGATTCACCGGATTCTACGAACCTGTTCACAGTCCGGCACCCCCTTGTCACTCGATCAAGTGCCGTATATCATAGCCCTGGTTAATCCATCCTGTGCAAAATCTGCTGCCATAATCCTGTCTGTAACACTCAGATGCACACTGTATGTCTTTATTGTATCAGGCCAGGTCACAATAAAGGGCGACACCTTGTCCGCTAATACAGAAGCGCTCTGTTTCGGCACCTTGCATTCAAACATAGATCAGCCTGTTTTCGCAGCATTGCCCGCTTCCGGCAGGATGTGCTTTCTGCATTATATTTACTGTGTTATATACCATACTTTACGCACTCTCTGTGCTATCTACCGGCTGCAATAAATGATTACCGATCCAACTGTATCTTAACATCGTTTCTGTATCATAACAGATCTGTCTGTCAGAGCACCCCCGGCACCGGTTATACCTGCGTACAAGTATTTCTTTCTTATGCATTTTCTTACATGATCTGTGCCCGGCTGGCTATTGAGCCGGCCAAAGCCATTCGCCTGTCTGAAATCTTTCATACCAGGGCAAAGCAAAACTCATCTCCGG
>JAKOPX010000481.1 GCA_029778665.1 Bacillota bacterium
CGTAACTCCGTGCACAAGTGGCATCGAAGATGCAAAAATATTATCGGTGGGAATGTATATTGCGTCGCATTTTTCAACGATGTCCTGGGTTGCCTGCTGTACTTCATTCGAGTTGGACACCGTTACTTCGACGTAATTCAGCCCCAGGTTTTCTACAGCTTCTTTTGCGAGTTTCGCCTGGACAATGGAGTTATCCTCGTTCGACGTATAAAGCACGCCTACAGTTTTAGCATCCGGTACGAGTTTGACAAGGAGGTCGATCTGTTCCTTGACCGGATTCATGTCAGTAGTGCCGGTTACGTTTCCGCCGGGTTCTTCATTGGAATTCACCAGCTTCGCCGCCACGTAATCCGTAATTGCAGTCCCCAGGATCGGGATCTCGGTGGTCTTCCCGGCAATAGCCTGCGCAGCCGGAGTGGCGATAGCCAGCACCAGGTCGACCTTGTTGGCTATGAAACGGTCGCTGATGGTAGAGAGATTAGACTGGTCTCCCTGGGCATTCTGATAGTCGATCGCGATATTTTCGCCGTCCACATAGCCGTTGTCTTTCAATGCGTCAATAAATCCCTCCCGCGCCGCATTCAGCGCAACATGGTCCACATACTGTATTATCCCTATGCTGTACTTTTTTGAAGGATCGCTTTTCGACGCAGCGTCGCCTTCTGCCGTCTTGCCAGTTTTTGCGCAGCCGGCCGCCATTATGACAAATGCGCAGGACAGGATAGCAGCTGCCACCCTTATTAATTTCTTCATCTTCATCTTCATCTTCATTTTCATCCCCCCATGGTAAATAAGTTTATATCTTAAATATCAAAACTGTCTGTATTTTCGATGCGGATATTTGCCGCGTGCAAATCCGCCGGCTAAACCAAATATGCTGTATTAATAAAAACGCCTCCTGTCCAATAAACAGGGGCGAGATTTCCATCCGCGGTACCACCTTGCTTCGCTGTGTTCCCACAGCCTCAGTGAGCAACCATCATTGCTCTCCATTATAACGGATGGATCCGGCGCAGCCTACAGGACAAGCTGACTTTCGTGAGCTCGTCTTTGAGCCTGCAGCTCTCGGGATGAATTCACGGTCAATACCCTGCTTTCTTCACACCA
>JAKOPX010000482.1 GCA_029778665.1 Bacillota bacterium
AGCAGCGGGAATGTGCAAGAGAAATCTCAAGGCATACCGCTGAAATAAAAAAAGAAATGGAGGCTAACAGAATATGATCATTAGAGAACAGAACGAAGGCCCGAAAATCCCCTACACGGTGGACGGCAACAAGATCACGTTCGGAGACGACGAGATCACCCTCAACCTCATAAAGTACGAGAGGGACGAGGCTCAGACTATCGACATATGCAGGGATGACGACAAGATCCTGATCGCTGGCCCTTCAAAGTATTTTGTCGCAAATATCAACATCCCGGCCAGACAGTACGAGGATCCGGAGAAAACCATCCCCATCCCCTTCTCGATGGACAATGTCGAGCTCGTTTTGTGGGCTCTTGTGGAGGTGTAAATCATGGCTATAACAAACAGAGACTTTGATGTCGCCGTTCGCCTGCTGAGCGGCGGCACAAATGAAGCGATTTACAACGACGTCGGCCTCCCGTCCATCATGGTGAGGAAGGATAAAAAGCAGATCTCCGAAGTCATAGCCGGAGGCAGCGCAAGCACTCACCCGGCCTTTATAGTGGACGGTGTCGAGGTGCCCTCTTTCTACATGAGCAAGTTCCTGAATGTCGTATATAAGGGCAGAGCCTACTCCCTGCCTATGCAGGATCCCGGAAGCTCCATAAACTTCGACAATGCAAAGGCAGCCTGCGAAGCAAACGGCCCGGGCTTCCACCTCCCTACTATTGCCGAATACGCTTTTATTGCACAGGAAGCACGGAACCGCGGCACAATGCCGAGAGGCAACAACAACTATGGCAAAGACTACTCGGCCCCATGGGAAAAAGGCATACCGACATATGAATATGGCAGTGGCGGCTCTCATTATATCGGCAGAGTGGCCACAGGTTCAGGCCCAGTCTCATGGTCAGACAACTGGCAAGAAGATGGAATATGGGACTTGAATGGTAATGTCTACGAGTGGCAAGGAGCATACAGGACGGTCAACGGAGAAATCCAGATCATACCGGACAACAATGCGGCCAAACAAATAAATCAGAGCGCGACCAGCACCCTCTGGAAGGCTATCATGCCGGATGGTTCGCTGGTGGATCCGGGCACACCAGGGACGCTGAAATGGGACTACCTTGCAGCACCAACAACAGACGCAGCATTCAGGCTCAACACTACGATCGAGTTCCCTCAAGCGGATGATACGCCGTACGGCAGCATGAGCTTCTCCGCTCTAACTGCTGCGGCTGGCGTGAATGTTCCCGAGATCCTGAAAGTCCTCTGCTTATTCCCGAACGAACCGGGCGGCAACTATGGTGGCGACCGTGTATACATGAGGAACAACGGAGAGCGGC
>JAKOPX010000483.1 GCA_029778665.1 Bacillota bacterium
AAATAATATACAGTCAGCGGCATGTACAGATTCCTGAAATCCATGGCTGTCTCCTTATAAACTCTGCTCTGCCTGTTTTTCCCGGATAGTATACTTAAAAGTGCAGTTTATGCTAAAATAAAAATACCCGTAACAACATTATACTGCACCCGGGAGCATATATAAAGAATGGCGGGCTGCATCGGCTTTTACGGGCAAATCGATCACAGAAAGAGGAAAACGTATGGATGTAAGGATTGCTGATCTGTTTGATCTGAACGAATGCTTCGCAAGGGATATTTTCAATGGACTGGAATACCCGTGGGAAGCGCTGCCGAAGATAAAGACATTCCTTCTGGAGTTTGCAAAAACGTTGCCTGCCGATTTCGAGCAGATAAGCGAGAATGTCTGGGTCGGCAAAGGCACGACGATCGAAAAGACGGTGACGATAAAAGGACCGGCTATCATCGGGTATAACTGCGAACTCAGGCAGTGTGCGTACATAAGGGAAAACGTGATAATTGGCAACGAATGTGTCATCGGCAACTCCACCGAACTGAAGAACGTGTTGCTGTTCAACAAGGTACAGGTGCCGCATTTCAACTACGTGGGCGATTCGATCCTCGGCTACAAGGCGCATACCGGGGCCGGCGTCATCTGTTCGAACCTGAAATCCTACGGGACCCAGGTGAAAGTGACTGACGGGACCCGGACGATAGAAACGGGCCTCAGGAAATTCGGAGCGATCATAGGCGACAATTCTGAAATCGGCTGCAACAGCGTGCTGAATCCGGGAACAGTGATCGGCAAAAACTGCATCGTTTACCCGCTGACTTCCGTCAGGGGGTATGTACCGTCGAACCACGTGCTGAAAAACACCGGAGTGATGGTGATCAGGACCTGAAGTATCCGGACCTGATGCGACGGTACTGCCAAAGACGGGCAGTATTACAGTCAGATCCTTATGCATGCAAATAACCCCGGTTGAGGTATGCATCCTCATCCGGGGTTTTGTATGTCAGTTCGTGTATGTCAGCTTTTTCATTCACTCAGATTTAAT
>JAKOPX010000484.1 GCA_029778665.1 Bacillota bacterium
ACCTTGCCGCCGGTCAGTTTTGCAAGACCCCGGAATGGCATATGATAAAAGACCAAAACCATGATATCGGGTTTCCCGCTTGCTATGCTTTTTCTTTTGGAACGTTCCATGTATTTGTATGCCAGGCGGGCAAGCAAGGATTTCGCATAGTACATCTGGCACAGCGCATCGTTTATGCCCAATGGCCTGCCCGTGTCCCAGTTGGATTCGGGGACGGGATGTCCCAATAAGGTTTCAAACTCGACCTGCGATACATTTTCCACACGGCCTGAATAATAGGACGGGATGGTCGCCGGATCATACGGGCATGGTGCATCGGTCCCCTTTATCTCGACCGTTCCGGTGAGACGGATGTCCTGCACGCTTGCCCCCACCATGACTTTGTATGTCGCGCTTTCCTTCTCCCAGCGTCCTGTTTTCACGTTGAAATACCTGAATGCTTTGTCATCGAGAGGGATGGTGACGGTTTTGCTTTCACCGGGCTCAAGGTACACTTTAGCAAAGCCCCTCAGTTCCTTTGCCGGTCTGAACACTTTCCCGTCCGGGCAGCCGATATAAACCTGCTGCTTTCAGTGGATTATGTAAAGCGCCGTTCAAAAAGGATCATGTACATAGTTCTCCTGTTGGGTTCACTGCTCATACTGGTTTTGTCAGGCGTTCGCTCCGGTATAGGAAGAAAAATCGATTCGCTTGATTTCAGCAGCCTGCAAAGCGCATACAAGACGGCCCAGGACGTCGGGGAGAAAATCCGGGACACCGGCAGCGATCTCTACAACACGCTGCAAACTGTCGTCACAGCCATCATGATCCTTACGGCTGCCGTATGCGTTTTCTGCATAATATACTTGATTTCGGGACGCAGGTTCATCGAGATAACTTCCATGCGGGGCACTTACCGCATAGTCGTGAAACACGGGGACAGGGAACTTCCCCGTATTGTTTCGGAACTCCAGGCACGGATCGCTAAGCGATGATTCTGAATGCCGGGCCGGCAACATGAGTATTTGCCCTGCCCGGCATTCCCTGCTTTTTTCCTTACGTCCAGCTTGCTCCCTTACCGGTCTGCAAAACCTATCAGCGCTATATCTCTGTCCTTCAGTACCTCTTCCACCCAGCGGTTGTTGTCCAACGGTGTATGTGACATATTCGGCCCGCTTATTCTGTCAACGTGAACTCGCCATACCATTCGCCGAACCTGAACCTGTATTTTCCGGGAACATAATCGAAATCATAAGCACTCAGCCACGAACTCAACGATTTAGATTCGTGGATTTGCTTTTCACCGGGCTGAATAATCCATGTATCGTTATATTTAGCCACGTATTGAATATTCTGTTGTAACTCGATCCATCCATTGCCATCAAAATATTCCAATGCAGGAGGATCTGCCGGGATTTGAATGGCTTCATCGGTAGTGTTTGTAAAAATCAGGTCGAATTTCTGCCCGATTTTACTGAGAGAGAATTTGTTTGGCTTCAGTTCTATCACTATGTCAGGCCGATCTTTTTGTCCGGCACATCCGGCAAGGACGATGGTTGCCAATAGGATCAGGGTTAACGATTTGATTTTTTTCATAATGGATTTACCCCCTTCCCGAATAAGAAGCAGCTTCAATTCGCTCCTATTCGCGAAATATACCGTTTCGTCCACGGGCACACCGAAATGCAGACTCCGCAGGCTTCCACAGTTATGCCTATCATTTCCCCACGCTCGATGATAGTCTTTTTGCAAACGGCCGCATCCAGCAGGTCATCCCTGTCCATGTGAAGGCTCCACGCTTTCCCCCTGATGGCTTGACTTGGGCAGCGCCTGACGCATTCTTCACAGTCGCCACAAAACGATTCACTGACGGGAGTTCCGGCAGCCACCGGCATATCGGTCAGTACGCCGCTGAGCCTCACTGCACTGCCCTATTCCCTTGTGACCAGGGTGGCCGATTTCCCTATCCAGCCAAGGCCCGCCCGCGTCGCCAGCGTTTTAGCAGGCAGCCTGGTCCTGAATTTATCATTCTGTTTCTCATTGGCAAGAGAGTAGGCGCCAAAGCCGCGCTCCCCGATCCTCTCAGCAAGAAACAGACTTGCTTCGCGGATCTTCGCGCTCACGTTTTCGTACGCGCCATAATACTCCCGTGACGGTATGCTCGTTGTACTTGGGAACGCGCGCAGGGCAATGGCTATACAGATGCCATAACGGTATCCGAGCCGGGTTTCGGGATCCAGTTCCGACAGGTCCGCAAAGCCAACCAGCGCTATTCCCTTGTCTTTCAGAATTTCCTGCACCCAGTGATTGTTTTCCTTCTTGGAAGACCTCGCTGATCCGGACGTTTTCTGATATATCAAATGCATGCAAAGCATGCGGTATCCGTCAGGCAGCTGTTATTTATCCGATCTGTTTACGGACCGGCTATATCTGTATCTCGAACTCCGTACCGTCTTTTGTGTCTGCAAGCGAGATATCCATATCCAGCAATTCGCGCTTTATGATATCCGCCTGTTCATAGTTTTTCTCCCTGCGGAACTTCAGTCGCTGCTCCACCAGGCTACTTACGTGATCACGCGTACATTCTGACTCTCCCCGGTTCAAGGGGCTCAAAATCCTCTTATGTCCTCGTCATGCTTTTATATACTTTCAGTTTAACAACAAAACAAGCCTCCGTTTGGTCAGGTTTTGATTATACAGTCCTGAGCCCGCGAAAGGTCAATGCAAGGATAACATGCGTAACTTTAATGATCTTTCAGTTGCCTGTTTTATCTTATTATAGTGTATACCTCCATGGTTCTCAATCTGGAAATTCGATAACTGGACGCCTGCATTCCACTATAACCAAAGGCAATCATCCTGTTCCGCAT
Organism: Bacillota bacterium; assembly: GCA_029778665.1. GTDB lineage: Bacteria > Bacillota > Clostridia > Acetivibrionales > DTU013 > DTU013. The sequence goes on from JAKOPX010000484.1 coordinate 2,850, forward strand.
TATTCGCATGCCACGTCACTGATACGGATTCAGTGACACTCAGCCTCCACCTGCCCTGACTTGCTTATCCTGTAAACGTAAACGTAATCGAAATCGCATATGCTGTTGGTCCTGTGAGTAACGAATATTATCGTGAACCGGCCCTTTGCGTAAGCAGCTTCTGCAGGATAAGCCGTTCGGTATCCACATCCAGGTGGGCAGTGGCCTCATCAAGTACGAGGATTTTGGGTCTGCGGATGAGTGCACGGGCTATGGCGACACGCTGGCGCTGGCCGGCGGATAAACGCGACCCACAGTAAAATTATGATATTAGTACAACAAAAATACAGAAGTATCCTTCTGATTTCCCGTATCCGACATTCGCTGATAACATTTGCCAGATATGAAAACGTGTCAGAAAGACCGTATCGCCATGGCATAAGTGCATAAACTGTAGTAAGATATAAATAAACCAGGTATTTTCCGGGGGAACCGATATGTTCATAGGTGTTCTGCAGATAGAGCTTTTTATCGGCGAAGCTCAGTCGCTCAAGGATAAGAGACGTGTCGTCAGAAGTATCATTGAAAGGGTCAGGAACAGGTTCAACGCTGCCGCGGCCGAGACCGGCAGGCTTGATTCCTGGAACTGCTGCGGATTGGGCTTTGTATTTATCTCAAATGAGGCGGGCCACCTGGACAGCATGATGAACTCCGTCGCCAACTTCATTGAAAGCCAGGGCTCCTGCGAAGTTACCGGCATCAGCACGGAAATCATTCCATATACATGATAAACAAAAGCAATTATGGCAAACAACCACTCATATATCTCATTTTGTAGAATGCATATTCTTTTCCCATATACATTGCTCTGGCAACCATGTCCCAAAAAATTCATCTTCGTTTATAATAGCACTAAATTTGGAGTTCTTTCTTCGCCTGGCCTAAATAACACACAACATTAACACGTACACCCTCATAATCTGCATCTTCTCTAATGCGGACCGTCCGTAGGTTGTCAGAATCGAATATCAGTCCATCATTGCAATCAAGACTACAAATTTCACTGAAGATATTACTTATTATGTCCAACTGGTTGGAAAGCTGTTTCGCCAACAGATCTGCATCCTTTGTCGTACGGTGCTGCTCCTCAAAAAGTACATTGAGAAATAATCCTCCCTTAAGCACAAACTGATTGCAATACCTGGAAACCGACAATCGGTAAAGCATCCTTTCAAGCATATACAAAGTCATAATTTCATCAAAAGTCATATTCATTTCTTTAGCCTTATGCATTAAGCGGGATCGGACGGATGCTGCCATGTTCTTTATCGGCTTTGTCATAGAAGTACCTCCAGGTATTTCTTCATTATTGCACTTACACGAAGTTTTTCCGAATAACGCATAAGTTTCTGTATATTCCTGTCTTTCGAGCTTATATATTTATCCAGCGCTTCACGGACTATGTCCTGCCCTATCCTATTCCTGTAATAGACCAAATCACATATCGTTTTTTCTTTATCATACACTCTTACCGGAACCCCCCTTACATTAATAGTTGTCTGTCCTATGCTGTACCGGCAGCTGGTAAAGTAAAAAACCTGGATTGGCGGATATTCCGGCAGTGCTGGTTTACGTGCTTTGTTAGGTATAGCTACGTAATACTCTTTTGGAATATGTGTAGTCAATTCATGCCAGGAGAGCGCCGACAGAAGGCAAAGTATTCCTTGGGGGACCAATCTTGACACCTCAAGTACTTCACTCATTTCATCAACTTTTCCGGGGATTCTGTACAACCCTCTCCGAATCCTTTCCAGTGTCCCTTCCCTGACCATCAAACTGATATTGTATGCAGACAGCCCCAACCTTTTAAGATCTGAAAATGTTATAACACTGCCTGTCTTATCAAAACCGTTAATAATTTCACTGGCATCGAACCTATTCATGCTTCCCACCTTAAATTATGCGTCGGTTAATTTTAAAATTCACCGACGTTTAGTTTAATTATAATATTTCCAAATTCTATAAGCAATAATTAAATAAAAAAATCCCTGAACCTGTTTTTCCACCAGGATTCAAGGACCAAATACAGAATTCGCGACCAAATCGGGTAGTTACCTTCCCTCAAACACCTTCTTATTACCGGCCTGCGGCACATCCATGGGATAATCCCCGGTGAAGCAGGCCAGGCATAGCTGTTCCGCGGGCTTGCCCACAGATCTGACAAGACAGTCAACGCTGAGATAGCCCAGGCTGTCTGCGCCTATCGCCTCCGCGATCTGCTCCGGGGTCTTCCTCGCCCCTATCAGTTGCTCCCTGTCCGGCGTATCTATGCCGAAATAGCAGCTATGGGTGACCGGCGGGGAACTGATCCTGAGGTGCACCTCTTTGGCTCCCGCCATCTTCAGGCTGTTGACGATCTGCCTGCTGGTGGTTCCTCTCACTATCGAATCATCTATCATAACGATCCTCTTGCCGGAAATATTGTGTTTCAGGGGGTTAAGCTTTAGCCTGACGGCCGTTTCCCTGAGTTCCTGCTCCGGCTGGATAAAGGTCCTTCCCACGTATCTGTTTTTTATCAGCCCTTCGCCGAAGGGTATGCCCGAAGCTTCCGCATAGCCCACCGCGGCAGGGATGGATGTGTCCGGGACCGCAATGACGAGGTCCGCATCCACGGGATGCTCTTCAGCCAGGATCCTTCCCGCGTTTTTCCTGGCCTCATAGACGCTCGTACCGTCAATGATGCTGTCAGGACGCGCAAAATATATGTATTCGAATATGCAGGACGCTCTCCGGTTTCCGGCCTGTGCATGCTTTACCCTTGCCTGTTTCGCCCTGAGGCCGGCCTTGTCTATAACGATGATCTCTCCCGGTTCCGCATCCCTGATGAACCTGGCCCCTATGATATCCAGTGCGCAGCTTTCAGATGCAAGCACGTATCCGTCCTCGGTCCTGCCGATGCAAAGAGGCCTTAAACCAAATGGGTCCCTTACTCCGATCAGGCAGTCTTCCGTCATCACAATAAGCGTATAAGCGCCCCTTATCAAGTCCATGGCCCGCTCCATGGCGCCTACGATGCCTTCGCTGCTGAAGCGGGCGATCAGGTTGACGATGACCTCGGAGTCTATTGTCGTCTGGAATACAACGCCGTCTTCCTCGAGGCGGTGTCTCAGTTCGGCCGCATTGACCAGGTTCCCGTTGTGGGCAAGGGTTATGCTACCGCCGCGGTACCTGACCACCAGTGGTTGGGCGTTGGCAACTTTGCTGTCTCCTGTTGTGGAATACCTCACGTGGCCGACACCTATGTACCCTTTAAGCTGCTTAAGTATGTCTTCATCGAAGACCTCCGGCACGAGCCCCATCTCCTTGTGGAAATGCGTCTGGAGACCGTCGGTGGTGGCTATCCCCGCGCTTTCCTGTCCCCTGTGCTGCAGCGCATACAGGCAGTAATACACGGATCTGGCGACATCTTTCGCCGGGTCGCTGCTGTAGATCCCTGCGACTCCGCACTCTTCCCTCAATTTGTCATAACACGGCAATATACCGCCTGATGATATATCTAATGGCGATATATCGCTGCCCATAGTACACAGCATATCACTGCCCCCGCAGCCTGAGAATCCGGATCTTCCGCCAGCTGATCCATCACTGCCGTGTAACCTGCCCGCACCTAACTCATCAAGCATCCGAAGGCTCCTCTCCATGCCTCTTTCATATCCTTTACCTTAAGGACTACTATATTTTTGCCGTTGACGTCAATTTTGAGCTCTTCGCCTCCGACCTCGCCCAGTATTTCATGCGGGATTTCCTGCTGCGCCATGAGCTGCCGGAGTTCCACAAGTTTCTCCGGGCTGCAGGTAATGATGAACCTGGACTGGCTCTCGGAGAACAGCACGGCGTCGGTGCGAAGCGGGGTCTCCAGCTGCACCTTTGCCCCCAGTTCCCTTTCCATGCAGCATTCCGCCATCGCAACGGCAAGGCCGCCCTCGCTGATATCATGTGCTGATTTCAGTAAGCCTTTTTCAATGGCTGACAATATGAATGCCTGGAGCTTCTTTTCCAGTCCGAAGTTCAGCCTCGGGACTACGCCCCTCTCAAGGCCGTGGATCCTCGCCAGGTATTCGCTGCCTCCAGGTTCGTCCCTGGTCTCGCCGAGGAGTATGATGATGTCCCCCTCGTCCTTGAAATGCATAGTGCAATGTTTGTCTATATCCTCTATGACACCGACCATCCCGATGATCGGGGTCGGGTAAATGGCCTGCGTCTCTGTTTCATTGTAGAAGCTGACGTTTCCGCTTATTACAGGCGTATCCAGCTCCCTGCAGGCTTCGCCGATCCCTGTCACCGCTTCCCTGAACTGCCAGAAGCGGTCGGGCTTTTCCGGGCTGCCAAAGTTGAGCCCATCGGTAACGGCAAGCGGTTTTGCACCGCTGCATACGAGGTTCCTGGCAGCTTCCGTAACCGCTATGGCGCTTCCTGCCCTGGGATCAAGGTAGCAATACCTGCTGTTGCAGTCCGTGGTCAAAGCGATACCCTTCCTGGTTCCCCTGATCCGCAGTACGGCTGCATCTGAACCAGGCTTTACCACGGTACTGGTCCTTACCATGTGGTCATACTGCCTGTACACCCATTCCTTACTGCAGAGGTTCGGGGAAGTCAGCAGTTCCATCAGGGTTTTGTTATAATCCCCAGGCTCCGGTATAGCTGCCAGGTCAAGCTGCTTCAGTTCGCTGTAATATTCAGGCTCCTCGTATTCCCTGTAATACCTTGGCGCACCTGAGGAATCCAGGCTGTAGGCGGGCACATCGGCAACTATTTTGTCCCCTTCCCTGACGATCAGCCTGCCGTTGCCGGTCACCTTCCCTATAGTTACGGCATGTAGACCCCATTTTTCGACTATCCTCTTGACTTCTTCCTCCCTGCCTTTTTCAACGATCAGGAACATCCTCTCCTGGGATTCGGAGATCATGACTTCAACAGGCAGCATTCCCTTTTCGCGGCGGGGCACCTTCAGCACGTCGATCTCCATCCCGCCTTCGCCCCTCGTGGCTGTTTCGCAGCATGCCGAGGTCAGTCCGGCAGCGCCGAGGTCCTGGAGCCCGACTATCGACCCTGTTTCCAGCAGTTCCAGGCAGGCTTCCAGCAGCAGCTTCTCCATGAAGGGGTCTCCCACCTGTACGGCGGACTTCTTCTCTTCCGACTCCCCGGTCAGCTCAACAGAGGCGAAACTGGCTCCGCCCATGCCGTCCCTGCCGGTGGCTGCGCCGACATACATTACGGAATTGCCGATTCCCGAGGCGTTTCCCCTGAAGATTTTGTCATGTTCGATTATGCCGACGCACATGGCATTGACCAGCGGATTGCCGTTGTAACTGTCATGGAAATATACCTCCCCAGCTACAGTCGGGATGCCGATGCAGTTGCCGTATCCTGCGATCCCTGCTACCACGCCGTCCACCAGGTATTTGACCCTTTCGCTGTTCTCTATGTCGCCGAACCGCAATGAATTAAGCAGCGCGATGGGTCTTGCACCCATGGCGAAAATGTCCCTTATGATGCCTCCCACGCCCGTGGCAGCTCCCTGGTAGGGCTCCACGGCAGAGGGATGGTTGTGGCTTTCTATCTTCATGACGATGGCAAGGTTGTCCCCGATATCTATGATACCTGCGTTCTCTCCCGGCCCCTGGAGGACCCTTTTGCCCGATGTCGGGAAGTGCCTGAACAGCGCTCTGGAATGCTTGTAGCTGCAGTGCTCGGACCACATTACGCCATACATGTTGAGTTCCAGTTCATTGGGCTCCCTTCCCAGGTATTCCACGATCTTTTTGTATTCCTTCTCCGTAAGGCCTACTGCTTCATATGGTTTAGTCATGCAGAAGTTCCTCCTTCTGTGTAAAAGCAATTGGTTTACTCCTGGACGTCTCCATAGCGGATTTCCTCCTTGTGCCGGTATGGCGGTTTTTCACGGCCTGTGCCGAAATTACTGATTCGCTCTCCACTGCTGCTATGATGGATTCAAATAACCTCAGGCCGTCGGTGTTGCCCAGTATTTCCTCGCAGGCCCTCTCGGGATGGGGCATCATACCAAGCACATTCTTCTGCTCGTTGCATACTCCTGCAATGTTCTCCATGGACCCGTTGGGATTGTCCACATAGGTGAAAACTATCTGCCCGTTTTCCTTCATTTTCTTAAGGGTATCTTCATCCACCAAGTAATTCCCTTCCCCGTGGGCAATAGGGATGTTTATGATCTCACCTTTTTTATACAGGCTTGTGAATGGGGTATCGGTGGTCTCCACCCTTAAAGGTACAGTATCGCATATGAATTTCAGGTTTTTGTTCCTGACAAGGGCTCCCGGCAGAAGCCCGGCTTCGGTCAGGATCTGGAAACCGTTGCATATCCCGATGACCAGCTTGCCGGCGGCTGCATGAGTCCTGACGGCATCCATTATCCTCGCAAACCTCGCAACGGCGCCGCACCTGAGGTAATCGCCATAGGAAAATCCCCCCGGAAGTATGATGCAGTCAAAACCGTCAAGCTCTTCAGTATCATGCCATATATACTCGACCTCGTGGCCCAGTGCATCCTTCACCGCATGGAAGCAGTCGATGTCACAGTTGGACCCCGGGAAAACTATTACGCCGAATTTCATCCTGTCGACCTCCTCCTGATCCTTCTCCCCTGCCTGGGTTTTCGATCTGATTCGTCTATCTTAGCAGAGTTCAAATTTATATTCCTCGATTACAGTGTTTGCCAACAGGCCTTCGCACATTTTTACCAGCTGTGCATTTGCCTCATCAGCGGTGATATCGCCAAGGTCCAGTTCTATCAGCTTACCTATCCTGACTTCTTCGACATTGGTATAGCCAAGCTTGCGCAGCGCGTTTTGGATCGCGTTGCCCTGCGGATCCGCTATGCTCTTTTTCAGTGTCACGTATACCTTTGCTTTCATCCTGATTCCTCCCGACATATCGTTGATCTGATCCAAAAACTGCCTTTATCCGGCAGCCGGCCATTGTATCTCTTATCCCCTGCTTGTCCGATCCGATCCATTCAGGCATTGTCCATGTCAATGTACGCGTCCCTCTCTGCTCCCACCGACACGTAACGGATTTTGCATTCCGTCTTTTCCTCGATGTATCTTATATAAGCGGCTGCTTCAGGCGGCAGGTCTTCTTTCCTGCGGCAACGCGATATGTCGCATTTCCAGCCGTCCAGGTGCTCGATCACGGGTCTTGCCCTTAGCAGCCTGTCGCCAGTCGGGAATTTGTCCGTCCGTTCCCCGTCGATCTCGTATGCAACACAGACAGGTATTTTCTCCATGTATGACAGTACGTCCAGCTTCGTCAGGGCGATCTCTTCGGCCCCCTGGACTTTTATGCCGTAGCGCGAGGCAGGGATGTCGAACGCTCCGACCCTGCGCGGCCTTCCCGTCGCAGCGCCGTACTCGCCTCCCGCTTCCCTCAGCCGGTTTCCTTCATCCCCGAAGAACTCGGCGACGAACGGGCCTTCGCCTACACAGCTGGAATAAGCTTTCATTATCCCAATGACTTTATCAAGTTTTGCACCCGGGATGCCAGCCCCCGTGGTCGCAAACGAGGCGAGCGTGGTGGACGACGTCGTATAGGGATAGATGCCGAAATCTATGTCCCTGAGCGCGCCAAGCTGTGCCTCGAACAATATGTTTTTATTTTCACTGACTGCTTTTTCAAGATATTCTGTGACATCACAAACAAACGGCAAGAGGGGTTCGCCATTTATCTTCAGCCATTCCAGCATCTCATCGGTATCGACGGCCTGGTCCCGATACCCGCCATGGATCATTAAATTTTTCCACTCAACAATACCCTCCATCTTTTCCCTCAGAGTTTCCGGGAACAGCAGGTCGCCCATGCGTATGCCTTTTTTCATGTATTTGTCGGCATACACGGGTGCGATGCCGCGCCTCGTGGAACCGTATTTCCTGTCGGCCAGCCGTTCCTCCTCGAGGATGTCCTGGCGCACATGGTATGGAAAGCATATCGTTGCCGCATGGCTGATTTTCAGATTATCGGCGGTGATTTTTATCCCCTTTTCCGTGAGCCCGTCGATTTCCCTGCGAAGATGCGCAATGTCTATTACCATACCGGGACCCATTACATTAACAGTATCATTCCGCAGTATCCCCGACGGAAGCAGGTTCAATATGAACTTCCCTTTCTCGTTCACAACTGTATGGCCTGCATTGTTTCCGCCCTGGTAACGCACTATGATATCATACTGCGAGCCAAGCAGGTCCACCATTCTTCCTTTACCTTCGTCTCCCCAGTTTATTCCGACTATCGCTGTCAGCACGGCTTAACCGCCTCCCCTTTTTCAGTCATGAGCCCTGGGCCTTCAAAAGCTCCAGGCCCTGATCAGCAATCTTCCGGTGCTGATTGCCCGGTCTAGACATTAATATCAACATTTTCGGTAACTATCTCTCCACCGAAGCGGTCCAAAATTTTTCTCGCATAGTTTTCGGCCTGTCTCTCGGCCAGTCCGGTGAATTTCCCTGCGTCGAGCAGGTTCTCCATCTCGTCCCGTGTTATGTTGAACCTCCCGTCTGCCAGTATCCTCTCGATCAGGTCGTTCTTCGCTCCGTTTTCCTTGATGTCCCTGGCTGTCGACACTGCGATCTCCCTGATCGCCTCATGCAGCAACTGCCTGTCGCCGCCCTTCTTCACGCAGTGCATCAGGATGTTCTCAGTCGCCATGAAGGGAAGTTCCTCTTCTAGGTGCTTCCTCATCATTTCAGGATAAACCCTCATGTTGCCTATCACGTTCCTGTACAGGGAAAGTATGCCGTCCGTCGCCAGGAATGCTTCCGGAATATAGATGCGGCGCGCTGCCGAATCGTCGAGGGTGCGTTCGAACCACTGGGTGGATGCCGTCATGGCTGCTCCCTGGGCCAGTGAGATCACATGCCTCGAAAGCGAGGATATGCGCTCGCTTCTCATGGGATTCCGCTTGTATGCCATCGCTGATGAACCGACCTGTTTGTCTTCGAAAGGTTCGTCCACTTCTTTCAGGTGTGACATGAGACGGATGTCGTTCGAGAACTTCCAGGCGCTCTGCGCGATGCCCGACAGGACCGAAAGCACGTTGTAATCCAGCTTGCGGGGATAAGTCTGCCCGCTGACGTCAAAGATCCCGTCAAAGCCCATTTTCTGCGCGATCAGCTTTTCAAGCCGCTCCACTTTTCCGGCATCGCCGTCGAAAAGCTCGAGGAAGCTCGCCGCAGTACCGGTCGCGCCGCGGCACCCGAGCATTTTTATCTGCGATGTAACAAATTCAAGGGCTTCCATGTCGCTGACCAGGTCCTGAAGCCAGAGCGTCGCCCGCTTGCCGAGGGTTGTGGGCTGTGCAGGCTGAAAATGCGTATATGCAAGGGTAGGGAGTGATTTGTATTTCAGTGCGAAACGGGCAAGCTCAACGATTACCCCGGCAAGGGACGATCTTATCTGAACAAGGGCTTCCTTCATCAGGATCAGGTCCGTGTTGTCACCGACATAGCTCGATGTCGCGCCAAGATGGATTATCGGCCTTGCCTCCGGACACTGGACTCCGTAAGCGTAGATATGGGCCATGACATCGTGGCGCACTTCTTTCTCGCGCTGCTCGGCGACTTCGTAGTTTATATCATATATGTGTTCCTTCATTGCCTCTATCTGCCGGTCGGAGATATCAAGACCGAGTTCCTTCTGGCTTTCCGCAAGGGCTACCCACAGTTTTCTCCAGGTAGAAAACTTCCTGTCGGGCGAGAATATCTCCTGCATTTTTTTGCTCGCGTATCTTTCGCAGAGAGGATTTTCATAACGGTTACGCATCTCTGAGCCTCCTCAGCACTTCCCTGTAGGCGCCGAGAACATCGCCCAGATCCCGGCGGAAGCGGTCCTTATCCAGCTTGTCACCCGTGGCTTTATCCCAGAACCGGCATGAATCCGGCGATATCTCGTCGGCAAGGATTATCCTTCCGTCATATGTCCCGAATTCAAGCTTGAAGTCCACCAGTGTTATGCCGCATCTGTCAAACAGCGCGTACAGGAGGCTGTTGATCCTCAGCGCCATATCCTTCATGGTTTCCAGCTGCTCCTGTGAAGCCAGCCCTATCGCGGTTATCTGGCTTTCGTTCATCATCGGGTCTCCGTATCCATCGCTTTTCAGGCAGAATTCCAGGACTGTATTTTTCAGTGGTGTGCCTTCAGGTACGCCGTATTTTTTCGAAAACCCGCCCGCGGCAATATTGCGGACGATCACTTCGACATTGACGATGTCGACCTTTCTTACCAGCATCCTGGTATCGTCGAGCATTTTTATGAAGTGCGTTTCTATTCCGTTTTCCTCAAGGTATTTGTACAGGATATGTGATATTTCGGCGTTCAGAGCCCCCTTACCCTCAAGCTCTGCTTTTTTCGCTCCGTTCCCGGCCGTGGCCGAATCCCTGAATTCAAGTATGCATGTGCGGTCATCGTTCCCTGCATACATCGATTTTGACTTCCCTTTATACAGCAGCTTTCTTTCCGGCAGAATGCTTTCTGTCATCCCGCTTCCCGGCAGTTCCCTTTCCATATCGAACCCTCCGCCTGTTTATTTTGATCCGCTTCCCGGAACATATTTTGCCTCATATTTGCAGAATTTTTGCTGCAAGGCCCATTCATGCAGATTTATGCCCACAAAAGCCGGATTTGTGGCCGAAAGCAAAAAAGGCGCTCATCACACTATGCACTGCCACGTTTTCCTGTGGCATATACACAGTATGATGAACGCCTTTGTTCACCCGCGTAAATTATATTGTTTTGCCGGAGTATTTGTCAATGATTCCAGGTATTATAAGTTCTTAGAGGAGATGTAACCTTTACTTATACCTGGGCCATTGCACCCTTGATTGCATGCTGGTGCTCCGGCCATAAAGCAGGCTTAGCATATCCTAATACATCTGCGGACCGGGAACCCAATAACAATGCACCCCATCGCATCCATTCAGCCGTATAGCGGCTTCTTTACAATTGTAAGCCTCAAAAAGGGCACCCATCCAATGCTTCATAACGGTTGGCGCCGCTTCGGGCCCCTGCGTTTTCCGGGTGCAACAGATTTCCCGGCCAAAATCAGCATGGCCCTGATGCCCTCTTTGTCAAGGCCATCGACCCAGGTCTCGAGATTGCTTATAGTCAGAGCCAGTTCGTGTTCCAGTTCCTCATCGTCATCATAAAACTGCAGGTAATCGACAAGCACCGAATATCTGCGAGAATCATCACCTGATAATATCCGGGATTCCAGGTGCCAGTCGGGCGGCATGTTTCCAACAGGGAAGCCCGCGTCGTAATACTCCCTGAAGTATATTTTGACTGCCGGCCGGCTGTAACCGGGAGCTTTTTCAATTTTGCAGCTGTGCACCTGAAAGCCTTTATCCATCAGCTTCCGCGCAACATTGACCAGGCTCTCGTGAGCGTACACAAGATCCATGTCGTTTATGCGGCCTTTACGCAAGCAACTGCAAAAATCATTATCAGACTCGCTCCAGGCATGGTGACACAATGGACAGATTTCAAACATTACATCCATATTCATTTGCCCCCTTCAGTTTTTCGATACATGGCCTGTCTGTTTTTAACCTATTGCGAATATGTCGTGAAATTCCAGTTCTCTTCAATGGCTATTTTATGGACATACGAGTTTTCCCTGCATATTATGGTCACATTCCTGTCAAAGCTGCAATTGCCAAGGCTGGTGACAGAACCCGGAAATCTGATGCTTGCCAGTTCGCAGCAGTTTTCAAAAACATCGGTACCGATTTCCTCCACACCGTCCGGGATATATACATTTTTCAGGCTCATACATGAACTGAATGCCTGGTCGTTTATCTTCTTAAGGCCATGCGGCAGATCGATGTGCCCCAGTTCATAACAGTCGGCAAAACACCTTGACGGGATTTCCTCCGGATTCCCGCTGAACTTGACTGATTTCAGCTTCCTGCAGCCCTGAAAAGCGCTTTGCCCGATGTGACATACAGAATCAGGAATAACAATGCTCTCGAGCATTGATCCGGAAAATGCTTTTTCTTCAATTACCATCAGCGTATCAGGAAGTTCCAGGGCTGTAAAGCCGCAACCGCAAAAAGCACAACGGCCTATCTTACGGATCTCTGTGCGCCTGATAAGGCCAGGATCCCTAAGCGCTGAACAGCCGCAGAACGCAAACTCGCCGATTTCCTGCAATTGAGAGGGCAATGTGACCTCTTTGAGTGATTCGCAGTTTTCAAAGATGTGGCGCGGGATGTATGTATAGTAATCATTGAACCAGGCCTTTTCAAGATTCGAGCACGCAAAAAATACGCCTTCGCCAAAGGAAGAATCGTCTGAAACCAGGTCATTTTCGTCTGTTTTGCCTATAAGGTCGTATATGATGACCTCCCTGACAGTATCGCATCCGGCAAATGCCCTGTCCCTAATGACTGTCGGCATTTCGACCGCATTTACGTATGATGGCAAAACGACCTTTTTAAACCCGCAGGAGACATGGTATCTGCCATAGTATATCTTCCTGCGGTCAGTTCCCGGCATCGGGATGACGGCAAAATCATCACCGATGGCCATTCGTGCTATTACCCTGGCTACCTCCATGTTTTCATTTTCCTCTTCCGTGAACTCAAAAGCTGCTTCGGTCTCGGACATATAGCCTTCATATATGCTTTTCATTTCATCATCCAGCAGGTATTCCAGATGCATGTCATAGTAAAGCTTCCGGATGGTATCGCACAGTCTTTCCAGGCATTTTTCATCATCTATACTGTAGTAGTCCCTGAAAAACTCATGATTTGTCCGGCCCTTTAAAGCTGAATAGTGTTGCTGCACTTCTTCCGGTGTTATTTGCCTCGAGTATAATATCATATTCAAAGGATCGGTTTCATCAAGGTCTGCATCAAGAGACAGCATGAAATCCCTGAGCAGTTCGCTCAATGGATAAATATTTATTGGCACAGGTACTCCGGTGAGAATGAACATGTAATTGTTCCTTTCACCGTCCGGCCCGGCACTTTCGATATATTCGATCCTGGTCAGTTCTTCATTCTCAAGCCATGCGAGGTTTTGCTCCACCACGGCGTATTTTACGCTTTCTTCACTGAAAACCGGCGCTATGGTTACTATGTAATGATAACTCATCAGAAATACCCCCGCTTGTCCTTTATACCGCTGACTGTTTTAAGGTCCGGCTTAGTACTCTTCTGAAATGATTATAAACTGAACGGAAAGCAAAGAAAAGCTGCCGGTTTGTCAAACATGTGTGAAAAATATCATCATATGCTCCGCTCCTCAGTGTTCGTTTTCCTTTTACTGCTTGCTTTTTACTCCACATGCTCTGCCGGCAGAGCGCTTTGATTAGAGGTATGGCCATCAGGCTGCACTGTGAGATGGCCACAATGGAAAAGAGATAGTCAAACGACTATCTCTTTTCCATTGTGGAGCCCTCAACCAGGGTCGAACTGGTGACCTCATCCTTACCATGGATGCGCTCTGCCTGCTGAGCTATGAGGGCATTTTAAATTGTCTGCTGCAGGCGGTGCCCGCCATTACAGCTAAAAACCCGCCTGCAAAATCAATGGAGCGGGTGATGGGAATCGAACCCACGCAGTCAGCTTGGGAAGCTGATATTCTACCATTGAATTACACCCGCATGCTTATTCCGACGGGCGAAAATAATTATAGCATATTGCCTGATAACCTGTCTAGTGGGTATGTGATGATTTTTTTGCCGAATATTCCTGCTCTGCCCGCACTAGTCGCCCGTATAGGCTGCACTGCTCATTCTCTCGGTCCATATCCCCCGGTTTACGCCTTTTCCTCCACGAGATGCTTCTCCAGCTTGCGCTTCACTCGCTGCAGCGCATTGTCTATGGACTTGACATGCCTGTTCAGTTCCTTCGCTATCTCCTGGTACGATCTGCCCTGCAGGTACTTGGACAGGACTTCCCATTCCAGGTTGCTGAGTATCTCGTTCATCTTGAGCTCGATGCCGGCGAACTCTTCCCGGCTGATCATCATTTCCTCGGGATCGCTCACGTTCTCCTCGTTTATCATGTCCATCAGGGTCCGGTCGGATTCTTCGTCGAATACCGGCTTGTTCAGCGATATGTACGAATTCAGCGGTATGTGTTTCTGCCTGGTGGCCGTCTTTATGGCCGTTATGATCTGGCGTGTTATGCAGAGTTCTGCGAATGCCCGGAACGATGAGAGCTTGTCCCCTCTGAAATCCCTGATCGCCTTGTAAAGCCCTATCATGCCTTCCTGTATGATGTCCTCCCTGTCTGCGCCGATCAGGAAATACGTCCTGGCCTTCGCCCGGACAAATTTCTTGTATTTGTTTATCAGATATTCGAGGGCCTTGTCATCTCCTGCTTTGGCTTCCATGATGAGCTCCTCATCGACAGCGGAACTGTAGGATAGTTGAGTCCTGGCCTGAGCATTCTGCTTCAATGATATGTCCCCCTCATAAGTAATGCAATACATTGTATGAACAGGCAGAATTTTGCTGGAAATTCATCTTCCCTCATTATACGTTAGCGTCAGCTTTTATGTCAAGTAAGAGCTGCCTGCAAAGCCTTTTCGGCAACCAGGACCAATGAGGATCCATGTATTTCCATTTTACATTATTGGGAAATATTTCTACAATTATTTCCTTCAATCATAAATATCGGCAAATACCTGCCGATATTTATTCTTTATTTACCCATCCTGCGAAACTTATAACTGCTTATTTGCTCAGCCTGCTTCTTTCTTCCCTCTGCCGGACTATCTCGTACATCACGATCGCCCCTGCGACCGCGGCATTCAGCGAAGATATTTCGCCTGCCATAGGAATGTTGACCGTAAAGTCGCAGGCTTCCCTTACAAGCCTGCTCATGCCTTCGCCCTCGCTGCCGATAACAAGCGCAATGCCCCCGGTGAGATCATGGTCGAAATACGGCCGCTCGGCCGACGCATCGGTGCCCACTACCCATATGTTCTGCTTCTTAAGGTATTCTATCGTCTGCACCAGGTTGGTGACCCGCGCGACAGGCACGTATTCTATCGCTCCTGCCGAGGCCTTCGATACTGCGGAAGTCAGTCCGATTGCACGGCGTTTCGGTATGATCACGCCATGGACGCCGGCAGCATTTGATGTCCTTAGTATTGAACCGAGGTTGTTCGGATCGGTGATTTCGTCCAGGATAACGATGAATGGCGGCCGCCCGCTGTCGGCTGCGGCTTTGAGTATATCGTCCACGCTGACGTAGTCCTTCGCTGCAGCCAGCGCAATGATGCCCTGGTGCGATTTGGTCTCCGACATCGCGTCAAGCCTGGTCCTGTCGATTTCCTGTATGACAATATGCTTTTGCTTTGCAAGTGCGATTATGTGCTTAATCGAGCCTTCCTTTTCACCTTTTGAAACAAGGATCCTGTTGATGCTCCTGCCTGACCTCAGGGCCTCGAGCACGGGATTCCTGCCTTCGAGCTTGTCCAGGTTCTCTCCGGACTGCAATTCCCGGACCTTGTCCTCAGCCTGCTTTGTTGCCTGCGGTCTGACCTTTTTTATGACAGATTTTTTGTCCTTCTTTACGACAGGTTTTTTATCTTTTCTTGCGGTTTTCCCTTTCTGAACTGATGCATTTTCCTTTTTGACTGGTGCCATATACCCGCTGCCTTTCTTTCTGTTGTTGCTTCATCGTTTTATTATTGCTCCGTTGAAGATCAATAAACGCGGCTGTCCGGTTTACCCGCCCCCGCCGGCTTCACTCTGCTCCACCGATATCCGCAGGACTTCCAGCAGCCTTTTGAAATCCTGCTTGATATACAGGTATCCGAGGAGGGTCTCAAAGCCCGTGGCATACCTGTAGTCCGAGATATCAGCGTTCTTCGGGACCGTCCCGGATTTCGCGTTCCTTCCCCTCCTGACCACGTCCTGCTCGACAGGGTCGAGTTTCTCCAACAGCTTATGGATGACGTCGGACTGCGCCTTGGCTTTGACATAGGCCACTGACTGCCTGTGGAGCTTGTGTACCGGCGCATTGCCTTTGCTTAGCAGCAAAGTACGTATATAAAGCTCATATACGGCGTCTCCTACATAAGCCAGCGCCAGCGGCGAATACGTATTGATATCGCCGGGCCTGACAGGCAGTTCC
>JAKOPX010000485.1 GCA_029778665.1 Bacillota bacterium
AATTCTGCCTTCCAGCGGCTTAGCTGATTCGGATGTATTTCATATTCGGCAGCGATCTCATTCAGCGTTTTTTCTTCCCTTAAGACCTCAATCACTATTTTTGCTTTTTCTTCCGGTGTAAAATGTCTTCTCTTTTCCATAGTTCCATTCTAACTTATTTTAGCTGTTTTGTCTGTCTTAATTTCTGGTATCATTATACTGCTTCATATCGTAGATCATAATGCCGCAGTCGTTCAGAATGCTGCCGACGCGTATACCGTTTGAAGAAAGCAGATCGTCAAGTATGCGCTTTCCGACCACGCCCAGGTCACCGGTCACGATCATGTCATAATAGTCATGGGGCAGCCCGGTGTCCTCAAAATGGGCATAGATCGTATCAGCAGCAGCCGGGGCCATTGCGGCGCCCATGTTGTTCTGGTCTTTTATTCCCATATCGACGATTTTTCCGGTCGTGATCCTGGTAATATACGGCCCGTCCCCTTCCGCCGACAGTATCACGCCGCCCGAACCGGTCACAGTCCAATGGGCCGTAGGCGGCCTCTGGGATCCCAGTTCCAGCGGGAATCTGAACTGCTTTTCAGCCGAGCAGAAATGGCTCGAAGTAAGGCATGCCACATTGGAAGCAAAGCCTCCGTCAATCAGCATCGCTCCCAGCTGCATAGCCTCTCCTATGGTCGAACATGCGCCGTATATCCCGTAAAAAGGCACATTGGATTCACGTATGCCAAAGCTTGCGGCAATACACTGGTTCAAAAGGTCGCCGGCGATGACGAAGTCCAGCGCATCCATCGGCATGGACGCTTTTGTGACGACCTTTGCAAGCACTTCCCTCATGAACTTGCTTTCTGCCTTCTCCCAGCTTTTTTCACCCCAGAATTCATCATCCACCGACTGGTCGAAATAACCGGCGAGAGGTCCCCTGCCTTCTTTGGGTCCGACAATGGATGCCGTAGCGATTATCGCCGGAGAGTTCTTCATCTGGAACGTCTGTCTGCCTGTTTTTTTCTCAAACATGCCGTTTCTCCTTTGCAAAGTCAGGATCTCAGCAGATAATGTATGATACCTGCGACGATTGACGCGGATATGCCATATACCAGGACAGGTCCTGCTATCAGGAACATCCTGGCTCCTATCCCGAGAACGTATCCTTCGCTTTTGTATTCGATCGCGGGTGATGCAATGGAATTGGCAAATCCCGTGATCGGCACTATGGAGCCTGCGCCTGCAAATCTGCCCAGGTCATCGTACAGGTTCAGCGCTGTCAGTGTAACACCCAGGAGTATCATGACCATCGCTGTGACCGAAGATGCGGTCTCCTTGTCCAGCCCCATGTTTTTGAAGGAATTCAGGAAAAACTGGCCAATCACACAGATGATGCCTCCGACCATAAATGCCCTCAAAGTATTCCTCAACGTCTTTGAGTTTGGGGACACCTTGTCGACATATTTCCTGTATTCTTCCTTGGTCATAACATGCTGCACAGGCTGTCTCCTCCTTCAAACATATTCATGACGAAAACCCCGTTCGACGGGATCTTGCTGCTCCTGGCCGAAATCAGCAGCCAGACCACGGCCGCCAGGATGAGCATGAAAAGAATCGCAAAAAGCAACTTGTACCTGTTCAGAATGACAAGCATGATATACACTCCGATTGTCAGATTTTTATTTTATTATTGGAACATTGGAGAAAAGTATGCGCAGAAATTTAAGACCGGCTGCGACGCATGCCGGATATCCGCGGAATCGTCATGGATGCGGCAGCGTCAGTTGACGCTTATCCGGTTTCTGATATCCTCCAGGATCTTTTTCTCGATCCTCGAAACCTGTACCTGAGAAATCCCCAGCATCCTGGCTATCTGGACCTGTGTCTTTTCCTTGAAATACCTGAGTATGATGATCTGTTTTTCCCTTGGCTTCAATGTATCCATAATTTCTCTCAGCGCAATCCTGTCGATGATGTCCATTTCGTCGTCACTGCAGTCGTCATTGATCCTGTCGATAAGCAGCAGCGAAGAACTGTCACCTTCGTTTATCGGACTGAACAGCGATTCCGGTGAATGGCCGGCTTCGATGGCCATGACGATTTCATCCATCGGTATGTCGAGACGCTGGGACAGTTCACTTATGGTAGGTTCCCTTCCAAGCTCTTTTGTCAGTATATCCTTTGCTATACGCACCTTGTTGGACACTTCCTTCAGCGACCTGCTGACCTTGATGATGCCGTCGTCCCTGAGGAACCGCTTTATCTCGCCAATGATCATGGGTACGGCATACGTCGAGAACCTGACATCGTAAGACGTGTCAAACTTGTTTATCGCTTTTATGAGGCCGATACACCCTATCTGGAACAGGTCCTCGGTCTCATGCCCCCTGTTCTGGAATCTGCGCACGATGCTCCACACAAGGCCTATGTTGTTTTCGACAAGCATGCTCTGGGCAAGCCTGTCACCCTCTTTGGCCAGCATGATGAGCTCTGTGGTGTCCTTGTCCTTGTATGCTTCTCTGTCATTATATGTATCCTCAGCCATATATCCTTACTATCCCCCGCCTGATCATCATTTGTACAGGGCATTATGTATACTTCAAGCATTTAATAACATTATTGCCAATATTTAACTGATTCATGCAAAAAAAAAATAATATTCCGATGCATTTTTAGCCAGGAAAAGGCCTCGCTATTTATCCTGATTTTTCCCCGCTCTTTCCCCGGAACCGAAAGTCTTGTAAAGTGTGACCGTCGTTCCCTCTCCCGGCTTCGACCTGACTTTTACCCTGTCCATGAAACTTTCCATAACGGTAAATCCCATGCCGGACCGCTCCATTTCGGGTTTTGAAGTATAAAGCGGCTGCATGGCCAATTCGATGTCCTCGATGCCCTTGCCATTGTCCGTTATTTCTATCTCGACACTTTTATCATACAGCCGGCACACCATCGTGATGATCCCGGTCTCATTCTCGTATCCGTGTATTATCGCGTTCGTAACGGCTTCAGACACCGCTGTCCTGACATCCGCCAGTTCCTCTATGGTAGGATCGAGCTGCGATACGAAAGCGGCTGCCACCACCCTCGCAAAAGCCTCATTGCTCGATTTGCTCAAAAACTCAAGTTTCATCTCGTTAACAGGCTGCATATGAATTTCTCCCCTTCAGATTCACTTAACAAAAAACATGTGGCCTTCAGGATATGGCCGTCACGAAGAACATATGGCCATCATGCGCCGGGAAGCGCTCTCAGGGCGTCATTCAGCTCGCCATACACCGGCATGAGCTTCAATATCCCTGATATCTCAAGTATCTTACGTATCCTGCTGTTGCTGCAAATGATCGCCGCCTTCCCCCCTAGTTTCCTGATGTTTGCATACCTTCCCACCAGGACGCCGATGCCGGAACTGTCCATGAAGCTGAGGCCGGTCAGGTCGAATATCACATTTCTTGTAGTGGCCTTGATCAGCTCCCTTTCGATCTTTTCGCGGGCATATTCGGCAAAGTGGTGGTCAAGTTCGCCTGAAAACGCCGCGATCAGTGTGGACCCTCTGTTAGAAAACCGTATTTCCAATACCATCCCTCCGGAAATTCCTTTATGTCGCTGCATCTTTTGCATTACTGTATTATTCTTTAATTAACAGGAATTTCCTTCATAGAAATTTGGTAATATTTGTAATACGGCTGAAAATTTTATTCCAATATGTGACACATATCAACCCGAGGGCCTCGGTTTTTTACGTGCATTATTCCCGGCAGTCCGATATCCCGTCCATTCTTCTCATCCTTCCAGGAACGCGCAAGTTAATTCGTCCTGGCTGTCCATCCTTTTTGTCCGTTCATCCGGTTTATTTCTCATATCACTTCCGGTCCAGTTTCTCATATCTCTTCGCCGTTATCCCCGTCTTTCAGCTCAGGCGGCCCGCCCCTGTGTTTTTCAGCTATCCTGTCGAGTTTCCTCAGCCTGTGGTTGACACCGGATTTTCCAAGCGGAGGACTCAGCATCTGGCCAAGTTCCGTCAGGCTCAGGTCCTTGTGTTCCAGCCTGAGTTCGGCTATTTCGCGGAGACTTGGCGGAAGCTTGTCCAAACCGATGTTTTCAGCAATATAAAGGATGTTTTCCACCTGTCTGACCGAAGCATTCACGGTCTTTCCAAGGTTGGCCGTTTCACAGTTCACTATCCTGTTCACGTTGTTGCGCATTCCTTTCAGGATGCGGACATTCTCCAGTTCCATCAGCGCCCTGTGAGCCCCGATTACATTCAGGAAATCCACTATGTTTTCGCCTTCCTTAAGGTATGTCACATAGCTTCCCTTCCGGATGATCGTCCTCCCGTTCAGCCCGTAAAATCCCATCAGGCGCCTTATTTCCCCCGCCTGTTCGCTTGTCCTTGATGTAAGTTCCAGATGATACGTCTTTTCCGGATCGCTTATGGAACCTCCTGCCAGGAATGCCCCCCGCAGGAAAGCCTTTATGCAGCATGCCTGTTCCTGGTCGGTTTTCCGGGTCAGCATAAGCTCACACCGGTCGCCGTCCGACACGGCAGTTATACCGGTCTTTTCCATCAGGATTCCTGAGCCTGATGCTGAAGTCAGGAAAAGCATGTATGTCGCGTGCTTCTTGAGTTTCCTGCTCCTGCGTATCGTCACTTCAGGAATGACGCCGCAGTATTTCCTTATGCTGCTGTATATCCAGCGGGCAAATGCTGCATTTTCAGTAGTTATCCTTATATTGAAACCATCTCCCGGCACCGGCGCTGCTGCTCCATTGAGCCATACCACTGCGGCAAGCTCCGACAGTACACAGCATGCCTCAATGTTTTCAAGCCGGCACAGTTCGCTCTTGACCGATGACGAAAATGACATCCATATCACCTCGATTTTTCTGATGCAATGCTCGTTCTTATCCGGCAGACCGGGCCGGACTCACAGCGACGGCCTTATGCCGTCCTTGCACCGACAGTCCTCGCCCGTGTCGACAGCCTGATCCCCCGCCTGTGCTGATGCCCGCATTTTCGCCGACGTCCCTGGACGCATGCCAGCTTTGCACCTGCGAATGCGTATGCAAGTCATCTGCTGCTTTCAGTCACGCCCCAGCACGTGTCCTGTATACGCCCTGAGCACCTCTGCCACGCTCCACGCCTGTGCGAAACAGCCTCTCGGCATATGTGGTTCGTCGCCGTCGAATATTTCTGAAATGCTCCCAAGGCACGCATGGCACATATGGTCGATGAAAGGACCGATGAATTTCCGGGGCATGTCTGCATAG
This sequence comes from Bacillota bacterium, assembly GCA_029778665.1. GTDB lineage: Bacteria > Bacillota > Clostridia > Acetivibrionales > DTU013 > DTU013. Next base: position 5,251 of record JAKOPX010000485.1, read on the forward strand.
GCCGGTTCCTTCCCGAACGTCCTGGCAAACGCTGTTATGAAATGGCCTGTCAGCCAGGGCCATACCGTTCCCTGGTGATACGCCGAGTCCCTCTGGTACATGTCGCCGAGGTAACGTCCCCTGTACTCTTCCGAATCCCGCGAAAGAGTCCTGAGGCCATACGGGGTATACAGCTCCTTCCAGACCTTTGCCACCACCATCCGCGCCATTTCCCCGTCTATAACCGGATGGGACAGGCTGACGGCCAGTATCTGGTTCGGCCTGACCCTCCTGTCCCTGTCATCGCCGTTCACTACATCATACAGGCATCTGTCTTCTTCATTCCAGAACAACCTGGCGAAGTTCTCCTTCACATGGCCCGCGATCCGTCCGTATCTGCCGTCGTCATACCCGAGCAATACGGATATGCGTTCCATCACCTTCAGTGAATTATACCATAATGCATTTATTTCCACGGCTTTCCCGTGCCTTGGCGTGAAAACCGTATCGCCCGCCTTTGCGTCCATCCAGGTAAGCTGAGTTTCGTTGCTGCCTGCGGTTATCAGCATGTCATCATCCATGCGTATTCCATGGAGCGTACCGTTCATGTAGCTTTCTATTATCTGCAGCATAGAATCATACAGTACCTTCTTCACCAGCGCAGTATCGCCGGTTTTCTCCACGTATGCGCCGATCGCCTCAAAATACCACAAAGCCGCGTCGACAGTATTGTACCCAGGCTCACTCCCTTCGTCAGGGAACATGTTAGGTACCAGGCCGTGCCTGACATACCTGCTGTAAGCCGCAAGGATGTCGGCAGCGTCATCGTACCTGCCAGTTGCCAGTGTAAGTCCCGGCAGCGAGATCATGGTGTCCCTGCCCCAGTCCGTGAACCATGGGTAACCTGCGATTATGGTCTTTGAGCCTGTGGATCGCCTGTTTACGATGAAATGGTCCGCGCTTCTGACCAGCATACGGTGGAAATCGTCACTGCAGTCGGCGGTAAGTGATCTTATCCTCTTCTTCTCTTCCTCTATGGCAGATTTCCCATAGAGCGGATCCATATACCCTCCGGCATTCCAGGTGCGGCTGGCCAGGACATCGGGCCCGTCCTGGCAGACGGTACAGACAAAGTAAAAGCAGGCGTTACTGCCGGCTTTTGCGGCTATTCTGAAAATACCCGGTATGTAATGGTCTTCGAAGGCATTGAGGCCCCTTTCGCTCTCCACCGGGTAATACATGCCCTCGAACCAGCAGTTTTCAAGTGCTTCATAGCTGCTGCCGGGGCACCCGACAAGTATCCTGAGATCAAGCTCATAAGGCCGTATGACCGTATAGTCGCTACCGCATTGCTGGGAGAACTTCATGTACAGCTTTGCCGAATCGCCGTGATAATCCCTGAAATTCACCAATGGAGCCACTTTGATTTCGACATCGTCGCTGCCGGCTATTATCCGGTAACTGATCACCGCTGTGTTTTCCCCATAGACGAGCGAAACAGACTTTTCGATAAAAATATCCCCCAGAACGTAGGTGAAAACAGGCAGCAGGTCCAGCTCGAAGCTTGCCTGGAAGAGGTATCCCGTATTTATATAGTTCCCGGTGGAAAAAGAAGACAGGCTGTATTCGCGGCCATTGACAACAACTGTTTCATGCAGTTGGGACAATATGAGGCGCCTCTCGACAGGAGGTTCCAGTGACGCGACCAGCAGCCCGTGATACCTGCGGCTGTTGGCTCCTATCACTGTCGAAGACGAAAACCCGCCTATACCGTTGGTAAGGAGCCACTCTCGTCCGATACCGCTCTCGAAGCTGCTCCATTCCGATTTTCCGAACCTCATCCGCCCGCCCCCCTCCTCTTGATCAAGTCCTGGAACGCAGTGCCCCAGTATGCGTTCCCTTCGGATGCAATTCATGCCGGACACTTTTACGCCGGTCGAAGTCCAGCGCCTCTTCAGCGCCTCTTTATGGCCATGTCCTCAATGGCGGCCTTTATCACGGCTTCCGCAAGCTTATGCGGATCATGCCTTACAAGGTTGTTCCTGAGCGACGCATAATCGCCTTCAATGATCCTTATGCCTTCGCTCTCCACTGCCTCCCGGTCTATAACCACCTGGTCGGCTCCGTCGTTCTGATATTTTTCCCTGATATCATCGGGAATAACCGAATTGTTGACGATGCACAGGTCGATGATGCCCTTGCACGAATGTTCCTCAAGTGCCTTTATATGATCGTGGACGGTGTACTCCTCAGTCTCCGACGGCTGGGTCATCACGTTGCATACGTATATCTTGAGAGCGCCGCTGTTTTTTATGGCGGTGCAGATCCCACTGACCAGCAGGTTCGGCAGGATGCTCGTGTAGAGGCTGCCAGGCCCGAGCACTATCACATCCGCCTGGTCTATGGCTTCGATCACGTCTTCAAGCGGCTCTGCATCGGCAGGTTCAAGGTATACCCTTTTTATCCTGCATTTGTTGAATTGCCTGTGCTGTCCTATGCGCGACTCTCCGCAGATGATGCTACCGTCTTCCAGTTCCGCGCACAGTGTAACGTTTTCCAGCGTTACCGGCAGGACTCTGCCTGTTACCGCAAGGACGTCGCTCATCCTTTTGACTGCTTCAACGAAACTGGAAGATATGCCGTCCATTGCTGCAAGGAACAGGTTCCCGAAACTCTGGCCTTTCAGGTTGCCCTCCTTGAACCTGTACTGCAGAAGCTGTTCCATCAGCGGTTCCGTGTCTGCAAGCGCAAGTATGCAGTTTCGTATGTCGCCCGGAGGCAACATGCCCAGTTCCTGCCTAAGCACGCCTGAACCGCCTCCGTCGTCGGCGACTGTGACAACCGCAGTGATGTTCGAAGTAAATGCCTTCAGCCCGCGCAGCATCGTGGAAAGGCCGGTGCCTCCGCCGATCGCCACGACTTTGGGTCCTTTCATCAGCAGTTCATGCCGGGGATCATTTTCAACGGATTTCCTGGAACCATCGCCATGAAGGAAGCTTCTGCCGAATACGCTTCCCGTGGTTTCCCCGAACTTCATCTGCCACCACTCCTGCCATCCTTTTCGATATCCCTGTGTTCGATGACTACCCTGTGCTTTTTCACCGTCAGGCTTTTCATCAGTTCATCAGCTATAACCACAGAGCGGTGCCGCCCGCCCGTACAGCCGATTCCTATCACCAGCTGGGACTTTCCTTCCTTTACATAGTTGGGGATCAGGAAATCCAGCAGATCGTTCAGCTTTCCAGTGAACTCCTTCGTCTCCTGCATGCCAAGCACATAATTCCGGACATCTTCATTTTTCCCGGTGTGTTTCTTCATGGATTCTATATAATACGGGTTCGGGATGAACCTGACATCGAACACCAGGTCGCACTCTATAGGTATGCCGTACTTGAATCCGAAAGAGATTATGTTTATTATCAGTCCGCCGAATTCCTCGCTGTTGACTACTATTCCGGTGATGGCTTCCTTGAGCTGTTTGGGTGTCAGATTTGAAGTATCTATGACATAGTTTGCCCGGTCCTTTATTTTTTCCAGGACCCTTCTCTCTTCCGCGATGGCTTTTTTCAGACTGCCTTCATGGTCAAGGGGATGTGACCGCCTGGATTCTTTGTACCGCTTGATGACGACGTTGTCGGAAGCTTCCATGAAAAGTATTTCGTAAGTGTGGCCGTCCTTCGACAGGGAATCGAGTGCCGGAAACAGGTCATTGAGAAGTTTTCCGCCGCGTATGTCGATGACCAGCGCTATCTTGTCCATTTTCCTGTAGCTTTGCGAGCAAATCTCGGCTATCTTGGGTATCAGAAGCGGCGGGAGGTTGTCTATGCAGAAAAATCCCGCGTCTTCAAGGTAGTTGGCCACAAGGCTCTTGCCTGCCCCCGATATCCCCGTAATAACGATAAATCTCATTTTTGTACCTCTCCGTTTCGTCTCGCCGGCGTTCAGTCAATTTTCTGTCTTTGCCGGCGAATTATGCCTGTATCTTGCTATTTACCGGTCGTATTCCATTTTTCTGCTGTTCTCACTGGTATCGTCGTATCGTTATCATATCCTGCTCCTGGCAGTGCGCCGGATGATCCTGATGTCCATGCAGAGCCTGTTTGCTCCTGATGTTCCTGCTGTTCCGTCTGTCCCTCAGTCCTCTCCTATTATCTTCACTTCTGTCTCGAGCACTACGCCGAATTTCTTAAACACTGCGTCCCTGATATACTCTATCAGCGATATGACATCGGCGGCCGTCGCGTTACCGGTGTTGACGATGAAGCCGCAGTGCAGCGCCGAGACCTCAGCGCCGCCTATCCTGTAACCCCTGAGGCCGCAGTCCTGGACGAGCTTCCCTGCATAATAGCCTTCAGGCCTTTTGAAAATACTCCCGGCGCTTGGCATATCCAGCGGCTGTTTTTCGCGCCGCCTGGCTTTGAAATCGTCCATTTTTTCCTTTATCCCTTTCCTGTCGCCCTTTCTGAGCCTGATGACAGTCCTGAGCACCGTCCCGCCTTCGGTCTGGATGATGCTGGAACGCTTCCCGAACCTGTGCTGTTCGTTCTCAATCCAGCATATGCTGCCGTCGGGGCGCAGGTATTCGGTCCGGCTCACCACCATCGACATTTCCCCGTCGTATGCCCCCGCGTTCATGGTAACAGCCCCGCCAAGGGTCCCCGGGATGCCTTCGGCAAATTCCAGCCCGGCAAGGCCATGGTCCAGCGCTATCCTGGACAACCGGGATATGAGTATGCCTGCCTCTGCGCTGATTGATTCTCCGGTCACCTCATATGAGCTGACATTGTCGGCCAGCTGGATCACAACTGCCCGGATGCCGCCGTCCCTCACTATGAGATTTGTGCCGTTGCCGATGACTGTCGCCGGGATGCCGTTCTCCCTGCAGGCATTTATTACATCGACGGCGCTTTTTATGCTTTCGGGTCTGACGAATACGTCGGCAGGCCCGCCTATCCGGAACGACGTATGCCTGTACATGGGCTCATCGATGATGACTGCGCCGCTGCCGGGTATCTGTTTTATCAGTTCTGCTGCTCTGTATTTGTCCAAACCGGATTCTCCTTAAAAATATTCTGATATATTCTGCTTAAAAACATATCCTGGTAATAATTCGGCATATTTTCCGGAAAACCTTGCTTCCGGTTCAAAGAGTCTGTGCCTGTTTCTCTTTCAGTGCCGCTGCTGCCGCTTTC
>JAKOPX010000078.1 GCA_029778665.1 Bacillota bacterium
CGTGCGGGCAAGGAACTGAGCATGGGATACACCAAGTAATAGGAACGGGTGCTGTTTGCCTGTGCTCATCAAATGAAGCTAATATGCTGAAAGTGTGAGAAGCGTCCCTGACCCGGGAGTCAAAAAGTGAGAAGCGTCTCTGCCCGTGACCCATAAGAGAGGTGCGGATATGCGGTCGGCTGAACTGATGAAAATTGCGCTAAAAGCCGGGGAGATTATGCTGAGGAGCGGAGCAGAAATATACAGGGTTGAAGAGACGATGGCAAGGATATGTGAGAGTTACGGTGTGCGGTGCGAAAGTTTTGTTTTGCCCACCGGGATTTTTATATCACTGACCGCCGGTGAAGGTGGAACAAACACGGCCTTTATCCGTATCAGGGACAGAAAGGTCGATCTTACCGGTATTGACAGGGTAAACAGTCTGTCGAGACGCATTCGGAAGACGCGCCCGGATTTCGAAGCCGTTCTCAGGGAGCTTGAAGAAATCGAGAAGTCCCCGAAGCATAGCTTCCCGGTAAGGCTTTCTGCGACCGGCCTGGGATCGTTCGCTTTCACGCTGTATTTTCATGGAAGTCTGCATGACAGCCTGGCTGCCCTTGTGATTGGATGTATTTCGTATTCGGCAAGGGAAATCCTGACCAGGAAGGGCTTGTTTTTATTCCTGGAAAACCTTCTGGCCGGACTTGTAACCGGCTTCCTGAGCACAGCCGCTGTTGCTCTCTTTCCCGGGCTTGATGGCTACAGGATAATCATTGGCTCGATATTGATGTATCTGCCGGGCGTTTCGATAACAAACAGCATAAAAGATGCACTTTACGGCGACCTTGTGGCCAGTATTACCCGACTGGGGGAAGCGATACTCCTTGTTACCGTTTTGGCGGCGGGCGTTGGCTTTGCGTTGCTGATATGTACGAAACGGGGGTAATTCGATGTGGGTGCGCTGTTGGCTTTCGTCGTCAGCTTCGCGGTTAGCCTGACTTTCAATATAAAGGGACACAAGCTGGTTTTTGCGGGTTTTTCGGGTATGATAGGGTCGTTTGTGTATTCGGCTGCTTTGCGTATCACCGGTCATGCAAACTTTGCGATCCTGATCGGAGCTACAGTTGTGGGACTCTACAGTGAAATTGCGGCCAGGGTGCTGAAAGCCCCTGCGACCGTTTTTTCAATACCTGGTATCCTGCCCCTGGTGCCTGGGATCGCGGCGTACGAGATGATCCGGTTTCTTGAGAGGAATGAGCTGACCAGAACTGTAAGGAAACTGACAGAGACCGTGAGCGGGGCCGGGGCGATCGCTTTTGGCATAATGCTTGTGACGGCGGTTTTCAGGTTTCTGGCAGGTACACGGAAACCGGAAGGAAAAGGTGTTGAGAAGATAAAGCACCAGGGAAATCAGGCGCCGGGAGATTAAGTATTTCATCTGTCCACAATAAAACAGCAGACTGCGCCCGGCGGAAGCGGGTCAGCCTGCTGGGTAATGTTTTGCTCTGAAAGTAAGCCGGTTAGCGGCGGTTATGCGACAATCCGGCTTTTACATCGGTTTTATGAACATCTGGGTCCAATAGCACACGCCGTTCTTGTTTTTAGCAAGCCCGACGCCTATCTCGGTATATGAGCGGCTCAGGATGTTGTTCCTGTGGCCGGGTGAGTTCATCCAGTCTCTCATAACTTCGGCCGGTGTCCTCTGGCCGTACGCAATGTTTTCACCTGCTGCCGAAAACCGCAGGCCGAAACTCTCCATCATCTGGAACGGTGTGCCGTAGGTCGGCGAATTATGGGAGAAATAACGTTTGTTCGCCATATCAGCTGATTTATAGCGGGCGACCCTGCTCAACTCCCAGTTGATTTTCAACGCGGGAAGCCCGGCTTTTGCTCTTTCGATGTTGACAAGCCTTGCAACCTCGTTTTCCTGAGCTGCTGTAGTTACCGTCGGTATGGTGATCTTCTGCCCCGGGTAAATCAGGTTCGGGTTCTTGATATGTGGATTGGCAGCAATGATCTCGCTCATTCCGACCTGATACTTAACTGCTATTTTCCAGATAGTATCGCCGCTTTTCACCGTATGTGTCGTCTGGGCGAAAGCAGGAGATGAAAGCAGCAAAGCAAATAATAATAGCAATATCAGGGTTATTCTTTTTTTCATCGTATCACCTCAGGCTTATGATTTGAAAATTGTAAATATAAAATGCTGGCAATATAAATCTTGAATGGTAATTTGTTGGGGATTGTTGGGGACAGTTCTCACGTTTTTATCGTTTCACAGCTCATGTTCCGGTTGGTTTTCATTTCCGGGAATAATTCCCATGATTTGTTGAAAACGTGAGAACTGTCCCCGGGTGATTCGAGTGATTCCAAGGCAACAGTCAAAAAGGTGAGAAGCGTC
>JAKOPX010000486.1 GCA_029778665.1 Bacillota bacterium
ATATACCGCCGCTCATGAATAGAATATCGTACATATAGCAAATAATACCTGTAAAAGTATTACAGGTATTATTTTATGAGAAATAACGGGTATCTTTTAAAATTATTCGCAGCTCTTGCCATACTGATGCTTGCCGTGAATGCTGCGGTACTGCATTTCGGTTTCGGCATCCATATTTCTGACCTGGCGGATTTCATCGCCCATTTTGACTGGGACGGTCCCGGTAAATCGGGGGACAGTTCTCAAGAAATGCCGGTCCATGAAAGGAATGGCGACGACAGGCCGGGTGACGGCCTGGCGGAAGGATCGGACGGGCAGGCCGGAGTCGGGGACAGTTCTGCAAAAGAACGGATCACAGAAAGGGACGGTTCTGTGGAAACCGGGGACGGTTCTCCAGTTGAAGAGGCCAGGGATGACAGTCCGGAAATCCAAGCTGACATCCTGGAAGTGATAAAAAATATAAGCATTGGGGACAAAATTTTCCTGTACCGCATTTTTGCAAAAATCGGCGGCAGCGGACTCGATGAGATCCTTAATATGGTACAGGACGGCATCACTGCCGATGAGATCGACCGGATAAAATCGTATGTCAGCAGTTTTCTGAAGCCTGCAGATGCAGCAAGGCTTGAAGACATGATTGCTAGATACGGGCATATATACGCAGAGGCAGGAAAGTGATGAGGATCAGCTTCCCTGCCTTATCGTCCTGTTATTTGCCGCATTTCCGGGGCCACCGGCACTACCCGACGATCTCCGTTTCATATTCCATGGTGCCAAGTCCAAGTTTCTCAAGTTCTCTTAGCTGAACGAACGGATCCTTGCCATGCAGCCTTTCAAACAGATGGCCTTTCGTTCCAAGCTCATGTCCTTTCGGGACTCCTGCAGGAATCAGGTTTTCTGTTTTTATGGCATCAAGGCTGGCCTTCTCGATGGCTACGATATCTGTTGATGCCATGATTCCTATATCCGGAACGAGGGATGGTGTCGTAAGCCCCCAGCAGTCGCACAGCGCAGTAATGTTGATCAGGAAGTTAATATAGAAAACATGTCCCGGCTCAAATGTTTCAAGGACCTTGCGGGTGCACAGGGCCATACCTTTCTGGAAATCCTCATACTGATTGTCCAGCATCTTCATGGCTGATACCGGGCAAACTTTCACGCAGTGCTGGCATAGTGTGCAGTGATGGTAGTTGACCTCATACCTGCCGTTCTCGTCGAACCTGTTGGC
>JAKOPX010000487.1 GCA_029778665.1 Bacillota bacterium
GCAGGAAAGGCAGCCGTTTGATGTGAAGAGGCTTGCCGGGCTCAGATGTCTCAAGCTCGGGGCACAGTTCCTTCATTATCTCCACGTAGTTCGAATCCTTGAAGCCATCTATCATGACAAGGGTATGGGTATCGGACTGGCGCAGCAGGTATTCGGCCTCATATATCTTGTATGCCGTATTGACGGTCACGAGCACCGCTCCGATCTTGACCGTAGCCCAGAATGTTATGAACCACTGGGGCACGTTCGTCGCCCAGATGGCGACATGGTCGCCCGGCTTGACTCCGAGCGCGATGAGTGACCTTGCAAACCTGTCCACATCGTCACGGAACTCTTTGTATGTCCTGGTATAGTCATGCGTGATATACCTGAAAGCATACTGGTCGGGGAACTCTTCCACGACCCGGTCAAGCACCTGGTGCAGCGTCAGATCGATAAGGGTATCCTTTTCCCATATATACCGGCCGGTCCTGGTGTTGTTATAGAACAGGCGGCCTTTAGAAGTATCCTTTTCTATGTATTTGCTCATGTAGTTGACAAAATGCGGGAAAACGACGCCTGCGTCACTCAGATCGTCTGCCCATCTTTTTACCCATTCCAGCGATATGTATCCGTCATATTTGACAGAACGCAGGGCCATGATGAACTCGTCCATAGGGAGGTCTCCCTCTCCCATCATCCTGTAGGACACTTTGCCGTCCACCATGACGGAATCTTTGACATGCACATATTTTATAAATGCTCCCAGGTTCTTCACTGTGGTCCCCGGAGATTCGCCCCCGAAGCGGTAAGGATGGTGCAGATCCCAGAGCGCTCCGACGTTATCGCTTGCAGCATTTGCAAGGAGTTCTGCCAGGCGCTTTGTATCAGTGTATACTCCGTTGGTTTCGATGAGAAGCGTTACTCCCTTTTCTTCGGCTATCGGTATAAGGCGTCTGAGCGCGGCAAGAACGACTTCGTCGTCCACTTCTCCGTCCGGCTGGGGTTCAGGGTCCGCCAGTATGCGCACGTAAGGCGTACCGAGTTTGCTTGCGAGTTCGATATACTGCACTATCTCGTTGTGGTTCTGTTCGGCTTTTTCCGGGAACTTCAGGCAGCATCCCGAAGAAAGACACGGGATCTCAAGGCGAAGTTCCTTCAGTTTTTTGATGGTGTTTGGAAGCTCTTCTTCGGTAAAAGGCCGTGCCCTGACAGCAAATATATCCTTCCCGAGGCCTCTTATCTCGATGCCGTCAAATCCGAAATCCTTGGCCATGGAATAAATATCAGGCCAGTCAAAATCGGGACATCCCAAGGTCGAAAACGCAATCTTCATCTCAATCTCCTCCCTGAAATCAAATGAAATAATCAAAAAAATTAAAGGCTTCCGTCTACGGCATTCCTGCCAGAGACGAAAGCCTTTGCTTCCGCGGTACCACTCTGATTGGTATAAAAACACCCACTCCGAGGCATCGATCACCAGTTGATTAATGCCCTCCCGTTGTAACGGCGGGAAACCCGGTCGCACCTACTCACCACGGAAACCATCGCCGGATCGCCATCGGTATATCCCCGGAGCTGTTGCTCCGGCTGCACTGACCCGGCCTGTACGCGGTTTTCAGCTGACTGCTCAGGGGTGAGTCCATTTCCCATCCCGTGTGCTGTTTCGCACCGGCCAACAGCTCTCTTTAACACAGCCGGACGGCATGTTTTCCCCGTCATTGCATTTGATCCGTTTTTTCTGTATGCTACCAGAATCCCGTTATTTTGTCAATATGTATCAATCAAACCCGGGCCGTCATCGTATTGTATCCGGTAATCTCCAACAATCAGCAAGTTTTACAGGAAAAATGAAAACCCGGTATTTATTTCTCCTGGCGGGACATCATAAGGAAATGGACGAAGCAACCTACAACGATATGCAACGGAGGAAACGGCATGCAGCAGAGGCCCGTACTGCTTATAGCATTCTACAACAAAAAAGCGCTTGGAGTAAGGTACCTGGAAAGGTCACTCGCCAGGGCAGGCCACAACGTCATCGTGGTGTTCATGAAAGATTTCAACAGCAGGGCTCCTGAGCCAGTGACCAAGAAAGAACTTATGCTGCTCAGGGACCTTGTTTCAGAAACGGACCCGGGACTCGTAGGACTCAGCGTTATGTCATCGCTGTATCTTGACCAGGTCATCGCAGTCAGCAGACTTCTTCGCGACGAGTTCGGCATCCCGCAGGTATGGGGCGGGGTATATGCGTCGATGTTCCCGGAAAAAAGCCTGGAATATGCAGATTTCGTCCTTCGCGGCGAATGCGAGGAAGCCATCGTGGAACTCGCGGACGCCGTCCTTGGAAACAGGGATTTCCGGCAGATAAAAAACCTGGCGTACAAAACCTCTTCCCGTGGTGAAAGCCCGCTGACGGTAATCAATGAACTCCGGCCGCTGTGTGAAGACCTGGACAGGCTCGGTTATCCCATGTTCAGCGGTAAAAACAAGTATTTCATCGACGGCGGCAGGATCTCACCCGGCGATCCGATGCTGAACTCTATCAGCTACGAACTGTCTGCATCAAGGGGATGCCCGTTCATGTGTTCATTCTGCTCATCTGCCAACCTCAAGAGGATGTATGCGGGCAAAGGAAAGTTCGTTCGGTTCAGAAGCCCGACAAGCGTCATAAACGAACTCAGCGAAGCGGTTGAGAACATAAAGGGGCTGAAAATCATACACTTCTGGGATGAAATATTCCCGGACGACAGGGTATGGATCGATGATTTCGCCACGCAGTACAAATCAAACATAGGATTGCCTTTTGTGATTTGGGTGCACCCCCTTAAAACAAGCGAATATGTCATATCGAAACTTGCAGATGCCGGACTGTACAAAGCAGTCATGGGGATACAGAGCGGATCGCAGCGCATCAGGAGCCATATATTCCATCGCCGCGAAACACGGGAAGACATACTGAAGGCGTCAAAAATACTAACCGGATGCGGGGTCCGGCAGATCACCTACGATTTCATGCTTCGCCATCCTTTTGAAAGCGAAGATGATATAAGGCAGACATTCGAACTCTGTGCTGAACTTGAACGGCCTTTCGAACTGCAGCTCCACGGTCTGAGCTTTCTTCCGGGCACGGATATAACCAGGATAGCGGAAAAACACGGGATAGCAGCTCCCATATCGGAATCCGGTCCCGGGAAACCCATGAAAACGGCATTTCAGACTTACTGGGGACAGAAGAGCGGCAGTGCCATGATAAATTTCTGGTATTCGCTCATATATATGACACAATTCGGTTTTGGCCTGCGTATCGCCAGGTGTTTCAGCAAAGCCCGGAAAACCGGCATCATCATCGGGATCGCATCATTGCTTTCAAAGCTGCTGCGTCCCGCTGCTGCTGCAGGAAGACTGTATAAGAAAGCACGGATGCTTGCAGCGGCATATATCAGAAAGTACGTTGCCTCCAGGGCGGACAGGCAGGCCTTGGAATGCCCCGGGGGAAAGTGATGTCCGGCGGTGGAGCGGTCCATGAAAACTCGTTTCTTCCGCATTTCATTCATAATACTTGCTTCAGCCGCAGTTTTGATCAGCCTGCTGATAATATCCATGGCGGCCGTGGAGCCCATGGCCCACGTATACCCCGACTACCCTTTGGCCGACCTGGGACCAGTCCTGCAGAAGGATTCATTTACAGAAGATGATTACATGCTGATCTATCTGCAGACGGGGCTTGGAAGGCCTGCGGTCGACGAGATCCGGGAACTGTACGGCGACTGGAGGGATCGTCTGCTCCGTTTCCAGCAGGATTTCTTCAGACACGTCGATTTCATTTGCGAGAAAAACAGCCCGGTCTCCAGGGAGGAGTCCATTATCGACGAACATGGAAATTATGTGCATGGTACGGACCTCGCCCCTGTCCACGAAGGTTACATACTCGTAACAAAATCGTCGCACACTTATGGCTGGCGGAATGGTCACGCGGCGCTGGTAGTGGACGCTGCCAACGGAAAAACGCTGGAGTCGGTGGTGCTGGGCAGGAATTCATCCATACAGAATATAGAAAAGTGGACGAACTATCCCAACTTTATGGTCCTTCGGCCCAGGGGAGCCACATATGAGGAAATGCGGAAAGTTGCAATGACAGCGCTTGAACTGCTCCACGACATTCCCTATGACCTGACGGTCGGTATTTTCAGCCCGAAATACGCGGACAGGGACAAAATAAAGGGGACCCACTGCTCCCACCTCATCTGGCAGGCGTATATGTACCATGGCTATGACCTTGACAGTGACGGCGGTATGCTCGTCACTCCGAAGGACATTGCAAACAGTCCGGCACTTGAGGTCGTACAGGTCTATGGTGTCGACCCGCGCAATATATGGCCATGATGCGGCAGATCTCCGGGCATAATGTGCCCACCCTGATTTCCGGCCATTTCATGCCGATTTGCTGCGCCCCGGATCATGCAGGATACAGGAGGACATGCCGGATGAAAAACCGGATTACGGCACTGCCCGAACACGCATGTCTGCCCGGCCCGGCGCCGGTCTGTCAGTTCACATATAGTCAGTTACAGGAAGGGGTTACAGTGGTATAAGTATAATATAGTCAATTTTACATTATAAAAAGTCAGGTGTGTAAGCATGAGTAAAGTACGCGACGTGATCATAATCGGCGGCGGCCCGGCGGGCTATACGGCAGCACTTTACAGCGCCCGGGCAGGCCTCGATACTCTCGTACTCGAGAAACTGGCCCCCGGAGGCCAGATGGCCACGACGCTGTCGATGGAAAACTACCCGGGGTTCGAAGAGCCGATAAGCGGTCCGGACCTTGCACTCAGGATGGAAAACCAGGCAAGGAAGTTCGGAGCTGTCGTGGAATACGACACGGTGACGGAAATCATCACCGACAGTGAGATAAAAACCGTTAAGACCCTGAAAAACATTTACACATGTAAAACAGTGATCCTGTGCATGGGCGCCTCGCCAAAAAAACTTGGCATCCCCAGGGAAGATCCGCTGAGAGGTTCGGGCGTTTCCTACTGTGCTGTTTGCGACGGTGCTCTGTTCAGGGGCCGTGAGGTCGCAGTGGTCGGAGGAGGCGATACCGCGGCCGAGAATGCGGTCTACCTTTCCAGGTTCTGCCCGAAGGTCTGGCTGATACACAGAAGGGACAGCCTGCGTGCCACAAAAGTACTGCAGAAGGAACTGTTCAGCATCAAAAACATAGAATTCATATGGGACTCCGTCGTCGAAGAACTCCACGGCCAGTTCGCCCTCGAAGGAATAACGGTAAGAGACCTGAAAACGGGCAACAGGCGGAAGCTGGATGTGGAAGGGCTGTTCATATCCATCGGGCTGACTCCCAGTACTTCCCTGGTCGAAGGCAAAGTGGCGCTCGACCCCGACGGATATGTCATAACTGACGAAAGGATGCGCACGAACGTTCCTGGCGTGTTCGCCGCGGGCGATATCAGGAGCAAGATCCTAAGGCAGGTCATCACCGCTGCAGCCGACGGCGCGGTGGCGGCTCACTCGGCTGAACAGTATATCAACGATGTGTTTGGCGGATAAAAAGAGCAAGTTTCTCAGCAATGGGTACATCGGCAGGAAGCAGTCCGTATCCCGTCAGTTCATCGGCCCGGACCCACCTGTAATCGTCATGTACAGCAAGGCGAAACTCACCGCCCGTTATTTCAGCAAAATACGCCAGCAGGCGTATCGCACCCTGCGGATACTCATATATGCTTTCACAAAAGAAGTCCTTTACCCTGACTTCCATGCCGAATTCCTCGAAGAGCTCTCTTTTCAGGCATTCTTCAGCGGTCTCGTTCCCCTCGCGCTTACCTCCGGGGAATTCCCATCCGCCAGCCATGTTTTCGCCGGATGCCCTTCTGGCGATAAAGACTTTGCCGTCATCGTCCAGGATGATCGCCGCAGTGACTTCTTTTGCTTCTTTCATGTCTCCTTCGCTTCCCTCGCATCATTTATTTAACGATCTCGAACTTCTTCGTGGCATCCGTTCTCCCCGGGGCCAGACCTTCCTTTCAGAACCGGATCCTTTCCATGAGTATAAAAAGCATCCTAAGGACCGTACCCGGTCAGAACTTGACCGGATCAGGCGCTCTCAAGCGACTGCGCGATATTGAGCGCATGGTCCGATACCCTTTCGAGTGCAGTCACCATGTTGGTGAAAAGCACATCCAGCCGGGGATCGCATGCTTTTTTCTGGAGCCTGTCCACATGGTTGCTGATATATGTTTTCTTCATTACGTCAACTTCCTGCTCCAGCTTTTCGACTGTCCCAATACGTCGGGCATCACGGGCATAGAAGGCATCAAGACTAGCCTGCAGTGTTTCCATGGTTTTTCTGGCCATCGAAACCAGCTCCGCCCTGCCGTCCGGCGACAGCAATGCTATATTTCCCGGGAACTCCAGCGAATACTCGGCTATGTTCTCGGCATAGTCCCCGATGCGCTCAAGGTCGATCAGCACATGGTGAAGGCTTCCCATGATCCGAAGATCTTTTTCCGAAAGGTCATAGCCCCTGAATTCGACGAGGTAACGGGATATGCCGTCGCACAGGTAATCTATCGTCTCTTCGGCTGCAAGGACCCTGTTGGCCTTATGTTCATCAGTTTCAAAAAACGCCTCGATAGCAAGCTGCATGTTATCTTTCACCATGTTACCCATCCGCTCGGTCTCTTTGAGCACCTGCCTAAGTGCGATGGCAGGCGTCTGTGCGATCCTCTCGTCAAGGTAAATGAGCCTCTTTTCAAGTTCCTGTTCAGTTTTCTTTTCAGGGATGATAAGAGTTATGAGCTTTACAAGGTACCTGGCAAACGGGAAGAGCAGGATCGTCACTGTTAAGTTGAACATCGTGTGGAAGTTGGCTATCTGCCTTGGACCATCCCCGGGCGACAATGATTCCACGAAAAGGATTATGCCCGGGAAGAGCGACAGCAATATGAGATATGCGATAGTGCCTATTATATTGAACATCAGGTGGATCCCGGCGGCCCGCCTGGAATTGGCGCTGGTCCCTATTGCAGAGATTATAGCCGTCACGCATGTGCCGATATTCTGTCCAAGCACGATATATATCGCAGTGTCCAGTCCAACCAGCCCCAATGCGGCAAATGACTGCAGTATGCCTACCGAAGCAGAAGAACTCTGGATGATCGCGGTAAAAACAGCTCCGATGATTACACCTACAACAGGGTTTTTGAAATTGATGAGGAAATTCCTGAAAGCTTCGTTGTCCCGCAGCGGTTCCATCGCGTCTGACATGATGCCAAGACCCACGAAAAGTATCCCAAAGCCCAGCACAATTTCTCCGATCCGGGCTATTCTTTTCTTTTTTACGAAAACGGTCATCAGCATTCCCGCAAAAAGGATGAACGGTGCCACGTCTGAAAGTTTGAAGGCAATAAGCTGAGCTGTTATTGTGGTTCCGATATTTGCGCCCATTATGACCCCGGTGGCCTGAAGCAGCGTCATAAGCCCGGCATTGACAAACCCCACTACCATGACGGTAGTTGCAGACGAGCTTTGGATCAGCGCTGTAACTCCTGCCCCGATGCCCACGGCCGCAAAGCGGTTTGCCGTCAAAACCTCAAGTACGCGCCTCATCCTGTCGCCCGCGACATTTTCCAGGCCATCCGACATCATTTTCATGCCATACAGGAACATACCGAGGCCGCCAAGCAGCAGAAAAATCATATTTACAGACATAGTACCCCCTGGTCATGCCGATATTATTGCCGTCCGGAATTGCTGCAATTGCTCGAAAAATGCTACAAATAGTATATAGCATAATTAAGTATCTGTCACGCAGGTTCCAGCTATTCTTTCACGGGAGCGGAGCTGAGACATATGCAGGGGGCCGTCATAAAGCAGATTGACGAATATATCCGCATAATTTAATATATATTTGTACAGGAGTAGCCTATGAACGCAAAGTACGCAGAAATCCTCAAAAGACTGGGCATATTCGTTCTGGTTGTCATATCTGTAGTGGGAGGAGTTCTTCTCGCTGTCAGGCTGGCACTTTTTCTCATGCCGTTTCTTATTGCTTTTGCCCTGTCATCACTGATGGAGCCATTGATCAGGGTCCTGGACAGCAAACTGCGCATAAACAGAAAAATATCGGCACCCATAATCCTGTTGCTTCTCATGGCGATCATCGTAACGCTGGTCGTACTCGGGATACTCAGGCTGATCGATGAGATAAGGGTGCTTATCGCGTCTGCTCCGGCGTTTTTCTCATCATTGTACAGGGAGATATCCGAACTGATGGCAAAGGGCGCCGAGCATATCGACTGGCTGCCCGTAGAGATCACCGACAACCTGGGAAGCATTATAGCCAATCTTTCAAATACGGTCACCAACTTCGGGAAGACTCTTGTGAAAGGTGCCTACGTCACTGCGCTGTCACTGCCTGAAGTCATCATGTTCACCATAGTGACGATACTTGGAACATATTTCATGGCAAAAGACCGGCATGCGATAACAGCAGTACTGAGGCGTCATTTGCCCGAGGACTGGGTGACCCGCATCCGGTCCATAAAAAACGACCTGTTCATGGCGATATTCGGCTATCTCCGGGCAGCGCTCATCATGATGGCAATAACCTTCACCGAACTCCTCATCGGCCTTACCATTATACGAGCCCGTTACACTCTTCTTCTTGCATTCCTGATCGCCGTCATCGACGCCCTGCCGATCCTCGGCACGGGAAGCGTCCTGATACCATGGTCGCTTTATTCCTTGGTCACGGGCGATATCAGGATGGGCGTTTCAGTCTTCGTGCTGTACCTGGTCATACTCGTCATACGCCAGTTCGTGGAACCGAAGGTGGTAGGCCAGCAGATCGGCGTACATCCGCTGCTCACCCTCCTTGCGATGTACACCGGTCTGAAACTGTTAGGGTTCC
>JAKOPX010000488.1 GCA_029778665.1 Bacillota bacterium
GGCATACGCTGCTTTTTGTGTTTATAGGGATTTAGGTCCTGAGCGAAGTCTGGATAAAGCCTTGTCTGTAGCCAACAAAAAACCGACAAATCGCCGACATTGGTCTAGGTGGATGGAGAAATACCGATGGTATGAACGAGCTCAGGCATATGATGACTATATTGAACGCAAAAAGCGGAAAGAGAACGAGAAGGAGATCCTCGAGATGGCCGAGCGCCATGTAAAGGTGGCGAAGGCTTTTCTGCTAATTATAGCGCAGGCATTGCAGCAGATTGACCCGGCACAGCTAAGCCCGTCAGACATGGCGAAATGGCTTGAGGTGGCAACGAAGCTGGAGCGGATATCCAGAGGTGTACCGACAGAGATAGGGAAGCAGGAGATGCAGGGGCAGGTGACCGAACGACATGAGTACGACATTACACACAGAATTGAACAATACGCAGATGTCTACCGCCAGCTTGCACGACGAAGCGTATTATGCGGCGGTGATGCGGGCGACGATACTGGAGAACCCATGGATACCACATGAACCAACACCGAAACAAGCTGAGTTTTTGCTAATGCCTGATCTAGAAGTGTTCTATGGCGGAGCAGCCGGAACTGGAAAGTCTGATGCCCTCCTAATGGCTGCTCTTCAATATGTCGAGGTCCCAGGTTACGCTGCCATTCTGTTTCGTCGGACTTATACGGACTTGTCCTTACCAGGTGCGCTTATGGACCGGGCGCACGAATGGCTGGAAGGGAAAGCGCATTGGAGTGAGAAAAACAAAACATGGACGTTTCCCTCCGGGGCCACCTTGAGCTTCGGTTATTTGGAAAGCGAAAACGATAAGTACCGCTACCAGTCGGCCGAGTTTCAATTCATCGGCTTTGATGAGCTTACACAGTTTACTGAAACCCAATACCGTTATTTGTTCTCCAGGTTAAGGAGGCTTGAGGGCACAAAAATACCATTGAGGATGCGGTCAGCCAGCAACCCTGGCGGTATAGGCCATGAATGGGTTAAGCAACGGTTTATCGTGGGAGGTAAGCCTTTTGTACCAGCAAGCTTGGATGACAACCCGTATATTGA
>JAKOPX010000079.1 GCA_029778665.1 Bacillota bacterium
ACCCGGCTTTATGCTTTATTTGACCCGTTATCTGAACTTGACTTCACTGCCCTGGACTTCTTTACTTTATCCCTGACTTCTCTGCCTTGGAGTTCTTCACTTTATCCTGAACTTCTTCAATTTTTTGTCGAGTTCCTGGACAAGTTCATCAAGCTGCGCGGCAGCCACTTTCATCTCGTCTATCTCCCTGAGCTGCTGTTCCGTAGTGGCGGCGACCTCCTCGCTTGACGCTGCCGTCTCCTCGGAGACCGATGAAATGTTTTCGATCGCCGTTATCACGCTGTCCTTGCTTTTCTGCATGGCGAACACAGCATCGTTTACCGCCTTTATTTTGTCGACGATCATGACAATGCCCTCGGCAATATTTCCAAACGCCTTGTTCGTGCTGTCGACGGCTTCGTTTTGCTCTTTTGAGACCTTCCTCATCATTTCCATCGCCTGGATCGCCTGCTGGGATTCTACATTTATATTCTCCACCAGGTTGATGATCTCTTCTGTAAACCGCCTGCTTTGGTCAGCAAGCTGCCTGACTTCTTCGGCGACCACGGCAAAACCTTTTCCGGCTTCACCGGCCCTGGCAGCTTCTATCGCGGCATTCAGGGCAAGCATGTTGGTCTGCTCGGCAATATCTTCAATGGACTGGACGAATGTGCTTATTTGCTTCGTGGTATTCGTCAGGCTTTCAACGACTGAGAATATCTTCTCGGTAGAGTTGTAACTCTGCTCTGATTTCTCACGGAGGATGTGGACAGATTCGAGGCCGGCTTCGTTAAGTCTGTGGATGTTGTTCGTCTCATTCATCACATCGGAATAGCTCTGGTAGACGAAGTCGATCTGGTCGGAAAGCTTATCTACGAGCTGAACACCTTCCTGCGCATCGATCGCCTGCTCGGATGCGCCTTTGGCGATCTCGTCCACTGTTTTGGATATCTCCGTAATAGCGGAATATGCCTGCTCCGCTGTTGCACCAACCTTTCTCGATGCCTGGACGATCGAATGGGAAAGCGTGAAAAAACTATCGATAAGGGCCCTTATATCACTCAGTACGAAATTGAGCGATGAGCCTACACCTGACAGTACGCCGAAAGACTTGGGATCGAGGAACTTGGTGTAATCTCCTTCCTCGATCGAACGAAGCTCTTCTTCAAATTTCTGTGAAATCCTGCGTATCACTAAAACGTTGGTGATGCTCAGCACCTGGGAAGTTATTATAGCAGTTGCCAGTACCAGAAGAGCTTCGAGATATCTGCGGGTTATCAGTGCGAATGCGGCACTCATCACAATTCCGACCGCGATCGATGTCAACAGGAATATCTTTCCCAGGCTTGATACATGCTCAACGATCGTTTTTCCGTTCTTTTTTTTCAATATTGCCATGTTTATCCTCCCCCTGAGATTATGCGATAATATGTATTTCGATACAAACCGCCAAAATCCTCCTTTTTTCAATATCAAAGTGGCAATTCGCGGTCCGGGGAGGCACCTGCTGCCCGGAAGCGAAAACCCGTGATCCGGACGCTGCAGCCTTGCGACCTGGAGCAGTAACATATGATTTGCAGCAGAGACCCGCGGTATGGGAGC
>JAKOPX010000489.1 GCA_029778665.1 Bacillota bacterium
GAGTTATCTCAAACAGCTGCCTGTAAATAAGCTGAAGATCGACAAGTGCTTCGTCGATGACATACCGGACAATGACCACAGCATGGTCGAGTCCATAATACACATAGGGCACAGGAGGAACCTCGTCGTAGTCGCGGAAGGCGTTGAAAACAAGGAACAGGCTGAATACCTGGCACAGCACAAGTGCGATATGATGCAGGGCTATTACTACTCAAAGCCTGTGCCGGAAGAAGAGATTCATAAACTTCTTCTTTGATGCCTGTGGAAATCTGCCTGTGAATTACCCTGGAAAAGAAAATGTTGTCCACAGCTTCGCATTCGGCAAAACCGGGTTATGCACAGACTTATCAACATTATCCACAGGCATAATTCCACAAAACGGGCGTTCTGTGTGTATTTTTGGGCAAAAAAAGGTGGTTAGTCAGGCGACTAACCGTGTAAAGGGGGTCAAAATGTATTTTGTGAGGTCACTAGTATTATTGCCCCCTTTTGAGTCCCTTTATACATGCTTTTTTATTTTTTTCAGACGAGTTCCAGGAATTTGTCCCTGATCTCGGAAACGATTGTTTCTATGTGCTTTCCTGAACAGTCGATCTCAACGTCGGCGTATCTCCTGTACAGCGGCAGCCTTTCCATGTACAGCGAACCGAGGCTCTGGCCGGGAATCATTGCGATGCCCCTGGTGCTGATGTTTTTGAGTCTGCGTTCCAGCTGGTACAGCTTCGCATCGAGGAAAAATATGATACCGCGGGTTTTCAGATGGGCCATGGCAGCTTCGCTGTACACCACGCTCCCGCCTGTTGCGATCACATGGCTCGTGAGATCGAGGTTCTTCACAGTATTCTCCTCGATTTTTATAAAGCCTTCTATTCCATGCTTTTCTATCAGCTCCTGCAGATAACCGTTCTCCTGTCGCTGTATCAGGGTGTCGGTGTCTGTGAACGGCATCTTCAGCGCTTTTGCCAGGAGGACGCCAACGGTGCTCTTGCCGGCGCCAGGCATGCCGATCAGCACGAGGTTCCTGTCAGGTGCCATAAATCCAGCTCCAAAAATAAAATGATTACCTCATGATAATACTATAACACAGATATATACCTGATAAACACGGATTCATACAACAGCGGAGGGGACATCATATGGATTACCGTAGACATGGGAACAGCCATCTCAGAGAGAAGCCGGAGTACATGCATGGCCATGGTCAGGACGAACGGATCATGAATGCGGAAAGCTTACAGATCGATGCGACTCTCAATGAAATATCCAGGGAGCTCAAGCCGGGTGAAACGCTCATACTCGATATAGGCAACAATTACTTCGAGCAGGTTGACGAGATCTACGACACTCTTGTGCTGCGCGGGTACAATGTCAGAAAGACCTTCAGGAACGGCAGGAACCAGATCGTCGTAAGCAGAGGGGAACAGGACGGGAACCTGCGGCACTGATTGACCTGAAAGACGTCAACGCTATAAAACCAGGCCGGGCCGATGCCGATATATAATATGGACTGTACCCTGAACCCATCCGGGGTGATACAGAAACAGAACAGCATGACGGACCCGAAGTCGGGCTGTATATATTGGCGGAGGTCGGCACCATATGAAACATATCAGGAAACCGGTTGCGGTGTTTTTGGTCACAGCTGTGCTTTGCAGCATCCTATCAATATTCGGCAATGTTTCTTTTGCTGCGTTCATGCCGGTGAACGTAACGGTTGAAAACTACAGCGACGGGAAGCTCACGATCCGCTGGACACAACTGACAGGAACCCGGCTGGCCGAGGTAATATATCACAGGCCCGGTCCCAACGGGACAGCCAC
>JAKOPX010000490.1 GCA_029778665.1 Bacillota bacterium
CGACGACCGTCACTGGCATAACTATGAAGGCATGACAAGCTGCGATCCCGATGAACCCGGACATATCCATTACATGAGCGGCAAGACGTCGCTTGAAGACGGACATGTCCATGAGTATCACAATGCCACCGGGCCGGCTATATACGTGGGCGGCAAGCACTACCACATGTACTGCGCCATCACGAAGGAAGCCGACGGCCATGTGCATAAGTACGAGGACGCCACACACAAGTACTATGGTGAATATTTCGAGAAGTGTCCGCACAAAAAAGACCCCTGCAAATGAAGCACCGGACGTACAGGTATAGAATATTTACAGAAGAAATATGAAACGCTGCAATAAAAAACAAGAAGGCAGTCATACGAAAAGGCAATAACCACACAGCCTTTAAGGCAGCATCCGCATGCAGAATGCTGCCTTATGCTGTTTTTCTATTGCCGGACCAATGTAACAGATACTTCAGATATGGCGTATCCCGACATACGCCGTCAACAGGCCGGGCATCATACTGTGCTGGTTTACGGGTCAGTTGGCTGAAGGACATTGCAAATAATATTCCAGTATTTTTTGCTCCTTTATGACCTCATATCCCATACGTTTATATATATCCAATGCCCTAGGCATAAGCCGGGAACAGTGCAGCAGTGTACGTATCACACAATCATCGATAGAGCTTTCTGCCGAAAAACATCTGATCCGAATGGTTACATTTATAATATATTTGACACAAAGCAGTTATTTCCATGCCATTTATTGCTATAGTTTTTATTTCAGGAGAATCAAAAAACATGATAGCATCGATGCCGTATCCCATATCATCCGTTTAAGCATCAAAGAAAAACCCCGTGAATCGACAAGGCTGGTCAGCACATCTTTCATGGCCGTGGAAAATGTGGTGTCAGCACTTATATACTCATGAATTTCAGTAAAGGCCAAAGGTCTCTTCCTCAAACTCG
This sequence comes from Bacillota bacterium, assembly GCA_029778665.1. Taxonomy (GTDB): domain Bacteria; phylum Bacillota; class Clostridia; order Acetivibrionales; family DTU013; genus DTU013. The sequence goes on from JAKOPX010000490.1 coordinate 958, forward strand.
CGCAAAAAGGTTTCCAGCTTTTTGATCCTGGGTTCAGCCATGCGTTTAGCCGAATCCAGTTCCAGCAGGGCTGAAAACTCTGCCAGGTGCTTTTTCAGTGCCGCAATGGCTTTTGTCATCTCTTCATGCTGTTTTGAAAAATCACGCGCGACTGCGATAAATCCGAGATAATCGACCGCATCGGCATTCCTCAGCAGTTTTGTTTCATTTGCCGTACCCTGTCCGCACTTATCGTGGTATCTGACTGCTTCTTCTATTGCACTGATTTTGTAAGCATCGTTGATACTGTACTCTGCTGCGAGAGCCGGCACAATTTTGGCTGATTCCTCCGCATGGTCGAACTTCCCTTCGGGCCGGTACGGCTTGAATGCGCTTATATCGTGAAAATAACAGGAAAATGTCAGTATGTCTTCGTCATATGCCAGGTTCTCTTCTTCGGCCAGTTTTTTCGCGATGACAAGGCAGCGCCTTGCATGGTTGAGTATGTAAGTCCCGCCCAGGTCCTGCAGATGCCTGTTCATTTTTTCAATATCCAGCATGATCCTCACCTCACAAATACGTATTCGAAACAGGTGTTTATCTGGATGTTATGTTTTACCTGTTATATATTAAAATAGCAAATTTTCCCTCACTATGCAATTATATCAATAATATCCCCGTCCGTAGTGCCAGGTGCTCCTCACTGTTGCTTTCCCGGCCTCATTCGCCCGGCCAATAATCCGTCCGACATGCATTGTTCACAATTTGTTAATTGATATGATCCATATGACCAACTATAATATGGTAATAGCTATAATATGGCAACAGGTTACGTAAAATGAAACACATCCTTATAATCGACGACGACGTCCATATCGGAAACATGCTCAGGGAAGTGCTCTCCAGGGAGGGCTACAGGGTATCGCAGGCTTATTCGGGAACGGAAGCCCTGATGACGCTTTCCGCTTCAAAGCCTGATCTTGTTTTGCTCGATCTGATGCTTCCAGGGCTCTCCGGTGAGGAAGTGCTGCCGAAAATCAGCGGGATACCTGTTATCGTTGTAAGCGCAAAGGCGGATTCGGACAAAAAAGTCGAACTTCTGCTTGGGGGCGCGGCAGACTATGTGACAAAACCTTTTGACACAAAGGAACTGCTCGCCAGGATCAAGGTGGCGCTGCGCAAGTTTTCCGCCCCGGCAGATATGGTTCTGTCCTTCGATGACCTGAAGCTCGACATTGCGACACGCACCGTTTTTGCTTCCGGAAAAGAAATCAGGCTTACACGAACGGAATACGCTATTTTGAAGGTATTAATGCAGAACCAGTCACAGGTGATCGCGAAATCCATCCTGCTTGACCGGATCAGCGAGGACACGCCTGATTGTACAGAAAGTTCGCTGAAAATGCATATCAGCAATCTGCGCAGGAAACTTCGCGACATAAGCGGCAGGGACTATATCGAAGCGGTATGGGGGATAGGTTTCAGGCTGAGATCCGAATAATTTTACCGTTTCTTTACGCTTTTCTTTACCGCTTTCTTTACCTTTTCCCGGTAGAATGCAGGCATCAGGACGAAAGGAGGCCCGTAAATGGACTATGTTCTTACTGCAAATGCCCTGTGCAAGCAATATGGGCATTTCAAAGCACTGAACGAACTCTCCATGCACGTCCCGAAAGGAGCGATCTACGGCTTTGTCGGGAAAAACGGCGCGGGAAAAACGACCCTGATCCGCATCATTTGCGGCCTGCAGTCACCCGCTTCCGGTGAATACGCCCTGTTTGGCACCGACAGCAGGGACAAACGCATCACCAGGGAGCGCAGGCGCATAGGGGCAGTAATGGAGACCCCGTCCATCTACCTGGATATGTCGGCGGAGGAGAATCTGAAAATGCAGTGCCGTGTCCTCGGTATACCGTCTTTTGAAGGCATCCCGGAACTTCTCAGACTGGTCGGGCTTGAAAGGACCGGCAGGAAAAAAGCAAAGGATTTTTCCCTCGGTATGAAGCAACGGCTCGGGATCGCACTCGCCCTTGCCGGTGATCCTGATTTCCTGGTACTGGACGAGCCTGTCAACGGCCTTGATCCGCAGGGCATAATCGAAATACGGGAGCTTATCCTGAAGTTGAACCGGGAACGCCAGATAACCGTGCTTATCTCGAGCCATATCCTCGGGGAGCTTTCAAAACTGGCAACGCATTACGGCTTTATCGACAACGGGCGTATCGTGAAGGAAATCAGCGCTGCTGAACTGGAAGCAGCCTGCAGGAAATGCGTGCGTGTGGAAGTAACAGGTACGGACATCCTTGCCCGCGTACTCGACAAAATGGGTATAGAGTACAGGATCATCGATGACAGGCATGCCGATATCTTCGCAAAACTGATCGTATCGGAACTGGCCCTTGCTCTCGAAAAAGAGAACTGCCGGCTCATTTCAGTACAGGAGCGCGATGAAAGCCTTGAAAGCTATTACGTGAATCTTGTGGGAGGCGGAAGTCATGAATAGGCTTATATCTGCTCATATGACACGGCTTCGCAGGGACAAGGTGTTCTGGCTCTGCCTGGTAACTATACTGGTCTATGCCATTGCATATATGCTCAATGGATGCAGGCAGGCCGCAGTTTTATCCGAATTCAGTTACACCCTTGACAAGTATTACTTCCATTTCGCACTGACTGCAGGCGGATTTATGGCAGTATTCGCCGGTATGTTCCTGGGTACCGAGTATAGCGACAGGGTGATACGCAATAAGGTAATCGCCGGTCATACGCGGACAGCCATTTACCTGTCTAATTTCATTGTAACTTTCATTGCCTCGCTGGCGATGTTGTTTACATGGATCATCGGCGCCATGGTCGGCATCCCGTATCTTGGGCCATGGGAAATGGACGCCGGGCAGCTGATGGTTTATCTTCTGGTCGCAGTACTTTTCATCGCGGCACTTTCTTCCATCTTTACACTGGTCGGCAGCCTGTCGTCAAACAAGGCAGTTACAGTGATCGTCACCATCATACTGTATTTGGTCATGCTTCTCTTTTCCAGCATGATATATAGCAGCCTCATGGAACCCGAAATGCTGAACAACCTGGTCTTTACAGGCGAAGGTTTCGAAGTGGACGGCCAGATACCCAATCCGAACTATGTCAGCGGGGCAAAACGCATGGTATACGAGTTTATCAACGATTTTCTGCCGACGAGCCAGGGAGCGCAAATGGCGTTTGTTGAAATCGCTGACCCGGTACGCATGATGCTGTCATCAGTGTTCATAACAGTTTCGGTAACGCTGTGCGGGCTGTTTTTCTTCCACAGGAAGGACATAAAGTAAAGGAGTGCGATAATGTTGTTGCCATGGGTCCTGTGCGGCATCCTGTCCGCGGCCGTCATTGTGATGTGCGTTAAAATCCATATCCTCAGGAAAAGCACGGCAGAGATCTGTTCGGAACTCAGGTATCGTCTGGATACTGATACGAATACCCTTATCTCAGTATCTTCAAATGACAGGCATGTGAAGCGCCTTGCCGTCGAACTGAACATGCATCTGCGCAGGCTGCGGGAGCAGCGGCACAAATACCAG
>JAKOPX010000080.1 GCA_029778665.1 Bacillota bacterium
CCAGCAATACTTCCTCCGCCTTGTCCGCGTCTCCCTCCAGTATATGGATGACGGCACGCATGGAACAGATGTCCTGGTCCCCGGGCATATTCTCTTCAAGTTTGCCGATGGCCGCTTTTGCTTCTTCCATGTGTCCCTGTTCTATCAGTTTTTCTATCCTTTTCTTTACCGATCTGATCTTGTCCTGTATTTCATTGCTATCCATTGCTTTCTACCTCTTCATCATCTTATTTCGTCTGTGCATGCCGCCTATATGGAAACTGCTTTCTAAGCCCTGTACGGCATAAAAATAATGCTAATTTCACTTCCTGCATACAGCTATAAACCCCGGTGCAGATTCGTCCACTCCATGTCTTATATCCGACATGCAGGAGTAGTATTCGATCGAATCGAAATAGCTCCTCAGGATTTCGTCCAGTTCCTCGAATGTATATTCTTTTATATGATATGGATTATTAATGTGGGCCCTGGCTTTTTTGTTCGGTGTCGACAGTATCATTTTGCCGCCGTTTTTAAGTACTCTCAGTGCTTCGCTGAAATAAGCGCCGACAAGGTCGACGGGAAGGTGCTCCATCGTTTCAAATGAAGTATAAATGTCATATGTGCTGCTGTTAAGGGGCAGTTTTGTCACATCTCCCTGTATCCATTCTATGTTGTCGAAATCGTAACAACTCTTTCCGAACCGGATATTTTCTTCCGAGATATCCAGCGCCGTGATTTTGACGCATCCCGGCCTGCCCGACAGGTACGCTGCACCGTATCCAAAACCTGACGCTGCTTCCAGCACGGAAAAGTTATCCGATATATAGCCTGATGCAAACCTGTATTTATCAAGAATGTTCGAGAAAGCTGCATCAGGCATGAATTCTGTCGCCGGTATACCCCTTTCCCATATGTAAGCGGACCGGTTCCTTTTTATGTCTTCTGCCAATTGATCGTCATATACGAAACCGGCTATGCCGTGCTCATTGAAAGAGATCCCTGGGTCAGACAGGATCTCCCTGCAATAACGCACAATATTGCCACAATACTTCGATGTTCTGATATATTCCGGCAATTCCAGGCTGTTATTTCTCCTGTTATGGACAATGTCCGTTATAACAAGCCTTTTGCCGGTGCAGTTTTTCAGGATAAAGGAAACCGACTGATAACAGGGGCTTATCAGTTCTTTTTTCCCTATAGAAACAGCAGCGTCTGAAAAATCGAACCTGTCGATATATCCGGAACTGTATGGCGAAAAATTCGAATATTGCTTGGTTTTCAGCAGCAAATCATTTACCAGTTTCCTTGTTTTATCCAACTGTTTTTCAAGCGGATAGTTCTTTACTATGAAATCCCTGTACCTGTGTGAATCGTAATCATCGGACAATATGGCACCGACAGCTTCATCCACCGTATTGAACAGATACTCTTCCGGCCATATTTCATCAGCATGAAGGAAATCATGGATGACCGGCTTTATGCCCCTCGCCATCGCTTC
>JAKOPX010000491.1 GCA_029778665.1 Bacillota bacterium
AAAGGTGACTTTCCGCCCTTGCTCTTTCACGCCCTGCTTCCGAAGGAGTGGACCTTCGTTGTTGCCGTACCGATGTCGCTAAAGGGGGCAAGCGGAGCGGAGGAGGAGCAAAAGTTTAAGGCCTTAAGCATACACGAGGAGCTTTCGTCAAAGGTGTGCAGGTTGACCTTGATGATGTTGCTGCCCTCCATCGTCGAGCGGGATGTAGCCGCCTTTGGAGAGGCCATAACGGAGATTCAAGATTTGGTGGGAAGCTGTTTTTCTTCCCTTCAGGGAGGCAAGTTTCACTCTGCCCTGTCCGAAAGGATCGCCTGCCTGATGAAGGGCGAAGGTGCCTTAGGCATAGGACAAAGCTCATGGGGGCCCGCCGTCTACGGCATCACGGCCGACCCGGTGAAAGCGCAAGCCATCTGCGGCAGGTTAAAGGACAGCTTTGGCGAAGAAACGCTGGTCTTTACGGCATCCTGCGCCCAGGACGGGGCAAATGTCTGCGTTAGAGAGGACTGATTTTATTTGATCTATAACGGTGTTGAAATAGAAGACACTTACGCTGAGGCCTTTTCCATGTGGGGAAGCCGAATCGTCGTCACGGCGGATACACGGGAGTGGGTCATGACTGCAGCTGCCTCCGCCACGGGGTTTGCCACTTCCGTGATAGGCTGCGGATGCGAGGCCGGCATAGAATCCGAGCTTGACGAGTCTCAAACCCCCGACGGCAGGCCCGGGGTAAGCATCCTCATCTTCGGAGTTTCAAGGTCTGGCCTGGAATCTCAGCTCATCTCAAGGATTGGGCAGTCCATAATGACATGTCCTACCACGGCCTGCTATAACGGCTTAGATGAGGGAGAGCAGGTAGACGTGGGCGGAAAGCTTAGGTTCTTCGGGGATTCATATCAGGCAAGCAAGATGCTCGGTAAGAGGCGATTTTGGAGGATTCCCGTCATGGACGGGGAATTTCTGGTTGAGCAGAAGTTTTGCATAAAAAAGGGCGTCGGCGGGGGAAACTTGCTGATCATTTCAAAAGACGTCAAAAGCGGCCTCGAG
>JAKOPX010000492.1 GCA_029778665.1 Bacillota bacterium
AAACCAATGCCGGCAGCATCGGGATTATGATAGTCCTTTTGTGCAAAAGCCCGCGCATTGTCTCATACACCTCTTAAAAACAAACATGTCGGCAGCCTGTTGCTTAAAATCCGGTAAAATCGCCAGGATGATGTGCCTGTCAGAAAGAATATACCGCCATTGAAGCATTCGCTGTCGATACATTCTGTTCAATATTAAATTCTAACATATGGCTGTGTGGTTAACAATCGACAATTTCGCATGCCCGGGAACCGTATCATTTTATCACTATGTCACACTTCGACGCTATCCTGAATTCTTCGAAATACCTGTTTTCCTTCGGGACCCATTCCTCCATGAACCTGCGGTGCATGACAGGCCCGTTCCTTTCCAGGATCCGGCGGCTCTGCTCTTCCGGGTCTACTGAAAGGAAGATGCTCAGGTCATAATGCTCCGACAGCGCCGGGTGCATGCTGTATGATCCTTCAACTATGTTGAGTTTCTTTGGCCTGACGCGAACGGTCCGCTCCATGGCCTGCATGGAGCAATTATATATGCGGTATTCGAACTCGCCGCCGCTTTCGATCCCCTGTATAACCTCTTCCCTGAACCTGGCATAGTCCACGTTGCCGCCGGTCTCATTCAACCGCTCTTCCGTCCTCAGTTCCGGTGTCAGGAAGAAGTGGTCCATGTGGAATACGTTGCAGTCGTATACCTGTTCCAGCAACGCCGCAAGAGATGTCTTGCCGGCGCAGCAGTTGCCTTCTATGGCCACGGTTACGTAATCCCTGCGATAACTGCCGGAATCCACTCGACCAAGCAGTTCATCGATCCGGCAGAAGACCTCGAAGTACCTGCAAAAGTCGTCTTTGACTATCCTGTATGCAGGATGGTATGCCTCTCGGTATATCCTGCTATGGCTGACCGGAGGGTAACCCTCCCCGCGGTACGAGCGGATGTATCCATCCACGCTGTCGATGCTGAAAGGAAGCGCTCCCCGGGCACAACAGTCTCTCAGGATCTCAAGTTTGCTTTCGAAACTCCTTATGCCACCCCTGTGGGTATTTGCGGTATGGATGAAGAAATTGTTGACTGTCTCAAGACTTACCGGGTAACGGCCCAGCCCGGCAAGGTTGATCCTGCA
>JAKOPX010000493.1 GCA_029778665.1 Bacillota bacterium
ACCTGATGTATGATGCCCGATATCTGAAAAATACCGGATGCTGCCTGACAAAAAGCCGGCTTGATCAAGCCGGCTGTATTATTTATCTGATCTTCGGGATCAATATGTTTGTCATTCTGCTCTTTGGCCATACTGGGCTTCAATGGCCGCATATTCCCTTGCGACGTCCTCCACCAGGTCATCCCATGAAATGCCCCAATTGGCCAGGTACTGGATGGGATCGACGTGGTTGGTGCCTCCCCAGTATAAGGTCACATGGTAATGGCCCCAGAGCGTTCCGGTTCTGTCCGGTTTCGCAGGAGTCACTCCGAGCTGGTTTATATAGAGATATTCAGCGGCCCTTCTTATGAGCTTTTTGTACGAAGCCTCGAAATCTTCCCGCGTGTATTCATGGCACAGTTCCAGGTGGATGTACCTGTCGTTGGCTTGCGCCCCGGCTCCCCATGCCTTGTAATCGGGATCTGCTACCTGTATTATCTCGTCTGCATCTATAAATTCGTGTACGAACGCGTTCTTCCAGTTGGTCTTCATAAAGTTGGCCTCTATACGCGCATTGTCTCCCGGGTTATCCGTGTAATGGATGACAACGCCTTCATATTTGCCTACCCCCTTGAGGTACGGAGCTTTCGGAAGGTCAGGCACATGCTCGATCTTGACACTGTACAGCGGTGTGATACTGACGGGTATGACAGGCTCCGGATCACCGCCCCTGGAAGAGCGATCATCCTGTCCGATGAGTCTGTCTATCATGGCCAGTGTTTCCGTGTCGGCCACTCCATGGGGTTCTATACCGTGGTACTTCTGGAACTGGATCAGCGCCGATTCGGTTATCGGGCCAAAATGGCCCGTGGGCTTGACCTTCATATATCCAAGAATATTCAGCTTCTCCTGGAGTATAACCACTTCGTCGCCCTCTGCGCCCTGTGCCAGACCGGGTGGCTTCGGCTTCTGATCCTGCTTCTGTTTCTGCTTCTGCTGGGCTTTGAGCAGTTCATCAAGTTTGGCGTGTGTAAGGGACGCTACGACGCCGGTGGTCGGAATGTTGTATTTTTTCTGGAACTTCTTAACTGCCGCC
>JAKOPX010000081.1 GCA_029778665.1 Bacillota bacterium
ACCGCCGGCCAGACCCAGGAAGGGGGCAAGGACAATGATCATAACGAATAAATTCAACCTTCCCGCCCCTTTTGTCAGCCTGGCCCAGCGTGACTATATCTTTGAGCCAAACGAATATCGCGTCACTTCCCTTCTAAAAGGCGTCAGGGAAACGATCCTGGAACGCAGACACCACGAAAAGATCGAGCGTGACGTGTCGGACATGGTCTGGCTTCTGTTCGGAACCGCCGTCCACGGTATTCTTGAAAAGCACCAGGAAGACGGAAACGAATTAAAGGAAGAACGGATCAAGGTTCCCTTTGCCGGCTACGTCCTTTCAGGACAGTTTGACCTTTACAACGACGACACAAAGATCGTCACCGACTACAAGACAGCTTCCGTCTGGAAGATCATCTTCGGCGACTTTGAAGACTGGCGACGTCAGACATTGATCTATTGCTTCATGCTTCGTCAGATCGGATTTGACGCCCAGGGCGCCCAGGTGGTGGCCTTTCTAAAGGACCACAGCAAGCGCGACGCTAAAATCAAGGCCGATTATCCGCCTTATCCTGTCCAAACTGTAAAGTTTACCTTTACCGACGCTGACTTTGCCGAGTGTGAAGAATGGCTGACAGCCAAATTCAAGGAAATCGCGGCCGCTGAAAAACTACCAGACGACGAACTTCCGATCTGTACGCCAGAAGAAAGGTTTAACAGCGGCGACAAGTTCGCGGTTATGAGAAAAGGCCGTAAGACCGCCCTTCGCGTCCTTGACAGCATGGAGGAAGCTAAACAATGGATGTCCGAAAATGGCGGCGACGAAATTCAGGTCCGCCCTGGTGAGGACAAGAAGTGTATTGATTACTGCGCGGCTTGTGAATTTTGTAATTACTACAGGGAAAAGGTGGTGACCGGTAATGGCGGAAGTAAAGCAGTTTGAAATTCCTTATCACCTAGCGATTATCGATACAGTTGAAATACAGCAAGTGCAAGCCACAATGAATAAAATTACCCAGTTCCAGCAGGTGATTCAAAAGACACTACATCAGGGGCACGACTATGGAATTATTCCAGGGACAGACAAACCGACTCTGCTCAAGCCCGGAGCAGAAAAGATTTTGATGATGATGGGGTTGCGTTCTGAATTTGAAATAGCGGACAGTACCCGCGATTTTGAGAAGGGGTTCTTTCAGTACCAAGTCCGGTGCAAACTCTTTAGGGGAGACATGTTAATAACGGAAGGACTTGGGGCATGCAATACACGAGAGCGCAAGTACATAAAGATG
>JAKOPX010000494.1 GCA_029778665.1 Bacillota bacterium
AAAGTCTACATTTTCCTTCCGGCAAAGGTCGATGCCTTCATAAACGAGCCCTGCCCTCGGGTTGGGCTGCACTCCGCCAAGCTCTGTATAGCTGAGGCCTTCTCTTTCGAGGGAAGCCTTCACCCTGTCAAGAAGGCCCGACCGCACTGCCGAACCTCCCCCGTAATGGATGAGGACCCTGCTTCCGCCGAATTTTTTCACATATTTCCCGGCCTCGTTTTCCTGGTCTTTTCCGAAGACAAAATACGTTGGGCTGTAAAACGTAAAATTATCCATATCTATCCTCCCTTTTTATTTTTCAGTGCCAGTTATAAACTTGTATATTACCTTTGCAACACCGTTTTCGTCGTTGGAAGCCGTCACGTAATCGGCTTTGGCCTTCACTCCGTCGGCGGCGTTCCCCATTGCGACGCCAAGGCCCGCATATTCTATCATCGACAGGTCATTGTATCCGTCGCCGATGGCTATCATCTCTTCCCTCCGGATGCCAAGCCGCCTGCCGATGAACTCCAGTGCTGCCGCTTTTGACACACTGCTGCTGAAGAACTCGAGAAAATGCGGCTGGGACGTGCAATATGTCACACTGTCGTTCACTATACCTTTTATACCCTTTTTCCAGGCTTCTATTCTGTCGATCGTGTCGATCCAGATGATTTTTGTGATCCCCCTGGCCGCAAGTGCAGCTATATCCGAAAAAACCACAGGTTCGACGCCGGACATTTTTTTGTAACTGTCGACGTGGTCGTTGATCGTATTGACAAAAAGTCCATTGCCGGACCAGGCTATGATCGTGGTGTCCCTTTCGAGCCCGAGCCTGAGCACCTGTTCGGCGTCCTGTCCCTGCATACCCTGTTCGGACAGTATCTCTCCGGTCACCGCATCGACGATCATGGCACCGTTGTACGTGATTATCGGCCCATCGAGCCCAAGCTCTTCAATAAAGTACCTTACCCCCTGGATGGGCCTTCCCGTGCTGATGGTGACCATGACCCCGGCATCCCTGCACCGCCTGATGGCCTCGACCGTCTCCGCAGTCATTATACCTTCGCTGTTTATCAGCGTCCCGTCAATATCCAGTGTGATCAGTTTATATCGCATAGGTAAACCAGGTAACGGCACTGCAGTAACTGGTCAACTGCCCTGTCCGTCACCTTTGCCTGCTCCCTCCTCCATCTTTTCTTTGACTTCGTCGGTCAGAAACTCCCTGATATAATTCCTGTGCAGCAGCTGCCCGTCCTTAAGCGCCCTGCTGATTCTTTCGTCCAGCCTTGCGATATCTTTTTTCAGTTCGCCCGCGGATATCACCGAGCATCCGGCGCCAAGGATGATTATCTGCTGCAGGTTGTCCGAAGTCGCGACAGTGATGTCGTATTTCTTCCGGTTGTCGTGGGCAAACTTCTCGATGTATCCGTCAGCTGTCTGCGCTTCCCTCGTGAATACCACGCGGACATCGCCATAGTCGAACACGTCCTCGTTCCTCCTCTGGACGCGGTAT
>JAKOPX010000082.1 GCA_029778665.1 Bacillota bacterium
ACTGACGCTGACCTGCAGAATACGAGACTGACCTACATGTACGGCTCCAACCTGCGCAGCCTCAGCTCCTTCACCAGCACCCTTGACAGGACCATGACCTCTGTCGACAATGCGATAAGCCGCGCAATCTCAATAGCCAACTCGAAGCAGTCGTCCTCTTCAGGCAAGGGCGGCGGTTTCAGCGGCGGGGGATCCGGAGGAGGCTCCGGCGGCGGAGGAGGCCGCGGCGGCGGCGGAGCTTTCTGATACACCTGACTTGCAGTGCATTATGATCCGCATAAGTATAAGTTAAAGTTTGTTAAGTGGTTATAAAGTTTGCTTATATAAGCATTAAATAATACTAAATCAAGGAGGATATCCAAATGGTCACATTTCTTGTCATTTTAGCAGTAATAGTGGTCCTGGCCGTCATTTATGCAATAGCCGGCTACAACAGCCTTGTGAACAAGCGCAACAAGGTAGCAAACTCATGGAGCCAGATCGACGTGCAGCTCAAGAGAAGGTTCGATCTCATACCAAACCTTGTGGAGACGGTAAAGGGTTACGCCGCACATGAAAAAGACACCTATGAATCGGTGATAAGGGCACGCAACAGCTACATGAGCGCTTCATCGCACAAGGACGTCATCAGGGCTTCCAACGAGCTCTCCAGGAGTCTCAACAGGCTGATGGTCCTTGCAGAATCCTATCCTGAACTCAAGGCAAACTCCAACTTCCAGGAACTCATGAAAGAACTTACAAAGACCGAGGACAAGATAGCATTCGCGCGCCAGTTCTACAATGATGTCGTCATGGACTACAACAATGCTATCCAGATGTTCCCTAAGAACATACTTGCAAACGCCTTCAATTTCGTGCAGGAACCCTTCTTCACAATAGATGAAAGTGAGACCAGGGCGCCAGAAGTAAAATTCTGATGTCGGTTGCCTGGCACGTCGGCCAGTCATTTATTGCAGGACACGGACATAACATGGTGACGTTACCCATGGCTGGCAGGCCACGCCTGCCGGTCATGTGAATCGTCCCCTTGTCTGTTTCTTCCCAAAAGTTCCTGTTCTTCAAAAAGTTCTGTCTTTACGCAACGGAAATTGTTCTTACGCCCGGCATATGTCAAATTACTCTCTGCAGCCCGGGTCAGTTCACATAACCGGGACAATCATCTCTTCCAAAATTTCATTGACAATTCTGCCCATCCGGGATTATAATTAAAACATACATATGAATAAGTGTTCATATGTGCAATGCTAATAATTGACCGAAGGTGGAATAAAGATGATGAAAACGGCTTTAAAATCAGGTTGTACGGCATGTGAAGGATGCTGCTGTTCATCGGATGCCGGGACCGGTGCCTCCGGCAGGCGGACACTGCAGGCCGCCGGAACTGATATGGCGATACTTGCTGCCGGCATCGTTCTGTTCACAGCAGGGTTTATCCTTCGGAATTATCCGGCAGTTTCATTCATACTGTTTTTCACCAGCTGGCTGACGGCCGGATATAAAGTGGTTTTCAGGTCATTTGCGAATATCACGAAAGGCCGGATATTTGATGAAAACTTCCTCATGACAATAGCGACGGTCGGGGCCTTCCTTACAGGCCAATTTGGTGAAGCCGCCGCTGTCATGCTCTTTTACAAGCTTGGCTCGATCCTGGAGGAAATGGCGGTAAACCACTCAAGGCGTTCCATCACGGAGCTGATGGCACTCAGACCTGAACATGCGAACCTGAAGCAGGGCGATGAAATCATACAGATCAGGCCTGAAGAAATAAAACCCGGCGATATCCTGGTGGTCAGGCCCGGGGAAAGGATACCCGCGGACAGCATCATTGTCGATGGCAGTTCCCTTGCAGACACCTCTCCCCTTACCGGAGAATCGCTGCCGAAAGCGGTTGGACCGGGTGACCAGGTTCTCGGTGGATACATCAATAAAACAGGCCTCCTGACCATCAGGGCAGAAAGCGGGCTCGAGCAGTCAGCAGTGGCCCGCATACTGGAGCTTGTCGAGGAAGCCGCTTCAAGAAAAGCGCCGATGGAAAGCTTCATAAACCGGTTCGCTGCTTACTACACTCCTGTGGTCACCATATCGGCACTGCTTATAGCAGTAATACCTCCGCTGGTAACAGGAAGAATGGATTTCATGACGTGGCTGTACAGGGCGATGATATTTCTCGTGATCTCATGCCCGTGCGCGCTGGTAGTATCCATACCGCTCACATTCTACGCAGGCATAGGCAAATCATCCGCCAACGGCATACTGGTCAAGGGCGGCAACTATCTCGATGCATTGAACAGGGCTGATACGGTGGTCTTCGACAAAACAGGCACACTGACGAAGGGCATTTTCAGTGTAACCGGCATAAGGCCGCACGGCTGCTCGGAACAGGAACTGCTCAGGCTTGCGGCATACGCTGAGCACAACTCGACACACCCCATAGCCCGTTCCATTTTGCAGGCTTATGGTGAAGATATCGATGAGGCGCAGATAGAAAACAGCGTCGAAACGGCCGGCAAAGGCATCCGGACCAGCGCTCTTGGTCATGACATATTAGCCGGCAACCTGGAATTCATAAAGAGCGCCATCGGCACAGGCAGCCACGGCAGCACGGAGAACGCCAGCCTGAGTGCTGCCATCCCGGAGTATGACGATGAAAGTGCCGGGACCACGGTGCACATCATGTCAGACGGACGTTACATGGGCTGGATCGAAGTGTCCGACACTCTGAAGGATGATGCGCAGAAAGCTGTCGACAGGCTCAGGAAAAACGGCATCAAAAAAATCGCGATGCTGACCGGCGACTCACGGGTCCCTGCCGAAACGGCGGCGCGCGAACTCGGGCTCGACGAAGTCGGGTACGGGCTGCTGCCCCATGAAAAAGCTGACCGACTGGAGAAAATAATGTCGGCTGCAAACGGGCATACGATTTTCGTCGGGGACGGGATAAACGACGCCCCTGTGCTCGCATCGGCAGATATAGGGGTGTCTATGGGCGGCATAGGCTCCGATGCTGCTATCGAAGCATCAGACATCGTGCTCATGACCGACGAACCGTCAAGGCTTGCAGATGCGCTGAAAATCGCGGCAATCACAAGAAAAATAGCCGTTCAGAATATAGCATTTGCCATCTCGGTGAAAGTGCTGTTCCTGCTTCTCGGAGCCCTTGGACTGGCGACGATGTGGGAGGCTGTATTCTCGGATGTCGGCGTGACCGTGCTTGCAGTACTCAACACACTGCGCATAAGGCATTACCGTATCTGAGACGAAATCCCGCCGTACCAGGGCAGAAAAAAGCCAGGCGGTGTGTGCGCCGCCTGACAAAGTAAAACAGATGATGGAAGGGGGCTATGGCCTGGATCTGAACACATGCAGCTGTCAAAAACAACGAAGCAGGCAAAGCACCGAAGAAACCATGACATCTGCATCAAAACATACATTCAATGCAGTAAAGTTTTGCAAACAGAAGCCAGAACATTACAAGCAGAAAAATGATGATATCCTGTTCAGGTCAATACCAAACCAGACCCATCTGAAGCCTATCCATCTCCATCCGGCAACCGAGTTCCTTCCTACGAATACAAGCCATGCCCAGAACTGCTGTCCGTTATCGAGCCAGATATAGACATATCTGAACATGCACCGTCTTATGGCGCCGGGATCAACTGCAAGCACTCCGGCCGTCTGCTGTGCCTGCGCCTGCTGCGGCACAAACGCAGGCGGGCGTCCCGGAGGCGGACCTGAACCCGGCCCCTGGCCCGGCGGAGGACCCGATCCCTGTCCTGGAGGAAAGCCCGGTCCCTGCCCCGGAGGAAAACCTGGTCCCTGGCCTGGCGGAAAGAAGCCGGGGCCCTGGCCGGGCGGGAAGAAACCTGGTCCCTGCCCTGGAGGAAAGAACTGGCCCGGCTGGAACGGACCAAAAATGCCTCCTGTGGAAGGCTGAGGCTGCCTGTCAAAATAATAATCCTGCATGGCACTCACTCCCTGGTGTATCTGATATAGCCTATGCAGGATCATTTATAAAGGTTACATAAAAACTCAACACAAAATTATCCGACAAAGAATTTATTGAAGGATTATGTAAATAATGATATTGTAATAAAAGATATCATTCTGTATACTGACAAACATCAAGTAAAACGTTATACAGAAACGGCAAACGGAGGCAAAATGAACGGGAAATACGGAGTCGACCTGACAACAGGCAGCATACCAAAACACCTTGTACGTTTTTCGATACCAATGTTCATAGGCAACCTTCTGCAGACCGCCCTTGGCTTTACAGACGCAATGTGGGTGGGCAACATGGTGGGCCCGAACGCGGTCGGAGCCATACAGGTCAGCTTTCCCATCCAGTTCCTGCTGATCGCGCTTTCGAACGGAGCAACGCTGGCCACGACAATACTTGTCTCACAGTACTACGGGGCAGGCGATCATGATAAAGTAAGGAAAACGGTAAACAATTCGTTCAGCGTTGCCCTGATATTCGGCGCCATCCTTACCCTGGCCGGACTGCTGATGTGCGATACGATCCTGATATGGATGAACACACCGCCTGAAATACTCAGTATGGCATCGAGCTATCTGAAGATAATTATCTCCGGGTTCATCATCACATTCCTGGTCAACCTCATAACGTCGATCCTCAGGGGAATAGGCGACTCAACAACGCCCCTGATATTCATGGCGATCGCGATGGTCATAAACATAGCACTCGACCCGGTACTCATAATAGGCATCGGTCCTTTTCCGGCGATGGGCTTCAACGGGTCAGCCGTCGCGACGGTCACTTCGCAGGTGATAGGCCTCGCAATAGCATTGATCTATCTGAACAGAAAGAAACATTTCGTCAGTATCGACTTCCGGTATCTGAAGCTTGACGGATCACACGTCATTAAGCTTTTCAGGATAGGCTTCCCGTCCATGCTCCAGCAGTCGCTGATTTCCATAAGTTCTGTTTTCATCACGGGCATGGTCAATCGTTTCGGCCCCGCTGCCACCACAGCATATGGCGCTTCGGGAAGAATAGAGAGCATAGTATTCATGCCGGCAATGTCGATCGGTCTTGCGGCTTCGGCGCTGACCGGCCAGAACCTTGGAGCCGGCAACGTGAAACGCGTCAAAGAGGTTTTCAAATGGGGCGTCATAATGACTGCAGTTATAACGCTGACTCTGTCCACAATCATCCTGCTGTTCCCAAGGCCTCTCCTGTCACTGTTCGTCAGGGAACAGGAGATCCTCGATATCGGAGCAGGTTATCTCGGGACCCTGGGATACGCATACATCCTGTTTGCGCTGATGTTCGTCTCCAACGGCGTTATCAACGGTGCCGGCAGGACCCTTGTGACAATGTCGATCACGATACTGTCGGTATGGCTTGTCAGGCTTCCGCTGGCCGCTGTCCTCTCATCGACCGGACTTGGCCTGAAAGGCATCTGGCTGGCTGTGGTCATAGGGTTCGCGGTGGGTTTGGCCGCCAGCCTCAGCTATTATTTTGCCGGCAGGTGGAAAAAAGCAGCGTTCAGACCCGGACAGGCCGCCGCAGGATACACAGAGTAAGCAGCCGGGCACTGTTCAGTCCTGCTTCCGGGATCCTTCTGCGGCGTCTTCCGCCCTGATGGTCAGTGCTCCCTGTTCAACGTCCACGACCGCCACGGCTCCTTCATGGACCACATCTTTTATGATCATCTTACCGAGTTCCGTTTCAAGCTCCTTCTGCAGGAAGCGCTTCACCGGCCGCGCGCCGTATTCGGGAACATAAGTGGTGTCAGCGATATGTTCTCTGGCAGCGTCGGTCATGCACAGTTCTATACGCCTGTCTGCAAGCCTCCTGTTGAGGTCGGCCAGCTGCAGGTCTATTATCCTGAGTATTTCATCCCTGCCAAGAGGCCTGAACATGACTATTTCATCGATACGGTTGAGAAACTCGGGCCTGAAACTGCTCCTGAGTTCAGCCATGACGCGTTCCGTCATTTCCGTATCATCAGTATGGCCTGAACGGATGCTTTCCAGCAGGTATCTGCTGCCGAGGTTTGATGTCATGATGACGACGGTATTCCTGAAATCAACGGTCCGGCCTTTGCTGTCGGTCAGACGTCCGTCATCCAGCAGCTGCAGCAGGGTATTGAATACTTCCGGATGGGCTTTTTCGATTTCATCGAACAGTATCACGCAGTACGGCTTCCTTCTCACCGCCTCAGTAAGCTGTCCGCCCTCCTCATAGCCTACATAGCCGGGAGGAGCGCCAATCAGCCTTGCGACACTGTGCTTCTCCTGGTACTCTGACATATCGATGCGGACCATGTTGTCCTCGCTGTCAAACAGCGCCTCGGACAATGCTTTTGCAAGCTCGGTCTTCCCTACTCCCGTAGGGCCTATGAATATAAATGACCCGATCGGCCTGCGCGGGTCTTTCAGCCCGGAACGCGCACGGAGCACAGCACCCGCCACCGCCCTGACGGCCTCGTCCTGGCCGATCACACGCCTGTGCAGTATGCTTTCCAGGTTGAGCAGCTTGTCGCGCTCGTTCTCCACAAGTTTTGTTACAGGTATGCCGGTCCACTTGGACACTATCTCGGCAATTTCTTCCTCTGTCACTTCTTCCTTGAGCAGACGCTTTTTCCCGGACGCCATCTGCTTTTCCTTCTCCGCCTGAAGCTGTTTTTCAAGTTCAGGCAGCCGTCCGTGCTTGAGCACGGCTAGCTCATCCAGGTCATACCTGCGCTCGGCCTCCTCTATCTGGCGTTTTACCTCCTCGATCTGCTGTTTCAGTTCCTTTTCCCTGACAAGTGCCATCTTTTCGCTCTCCCACTGCGCCTTCTGCAGATCGTACTTCTCCTTCAGTTCAGCGATCTCCTTCTCCAGTGCGGCCAGCCTTTCGAGCGAACTCCTGTCAGTTTCCTTCTTCAGTGCCTGCCTTTCGATCTCCAGCTGCATTATCCTGCGGCTGATCTCATCCAGTTCGGCGGGCATGCTGTCTATCTCGGTCCTTATCATTGCAGCGGCTTCATCCATCAGGTCGATGGCCTTGTCCGGCAGGAAACGGTCGCTTATGTAGCGGTTCGACAGCACGGCGCAGGCGATGATCGCATTGTCGGTGATCCTCACGCCGTGGTGTATCTCAAACCTTTCCTTCAGTCCCCTCAGTATCGATATCGTATCCTCAACATCAGGCTGTTCGACCATTACCGGCTGGAACCTGCGCTCAAGCGCGGCATCCTTTTCGATATACTTCCTGTATTCATCCAGGGTCGTGGCTCCGATACAGCGGAGTTCGCCCCTAGCAAGCATCGGCTTGAGAAGGTTCCCCGCATCCATGGCGCCTTCGGCCTTTCCGGCGCCGACTATGTTGTGCAGTTCATCGATGAACAGTATGATCCGGCCTTCTGACTTCTCGATCTCCTTTAAAACCGCCTTCAGCCTTTCCTCGAATTCTCCCCTGTACTTTGCACCTGCTATCAGCGAACCCATGTCAAGAGCGAAGATCGTCTTGTTTTTAAGGCCCTCGGGAACATCGCCCTTAAGTATCCGCTGGGCAAGGCCTTCGACCACCGCCGTCTTGCCCACGCCCGGTTCGCCTATCAGTACAGGGTTGTTTTTCGTCCTCCTGGATAGTATCCTGATCACACGCCTGATTTCCGCATCCCTTCCGATCACGGGATCGAGTTTACCCTGGCGTGCCATGTCGACAAGGTCCCTCCCGAACCGGGCCAGAGCCTCGTACGTCTCCTCCGGGTTCTTTGATGTGATGCGCTGGTTGCTCCTTACTTTCCCGAGCGCGGAAAGGAAATTCTCCCTGTTGATGCCATTCTTCCTGAAAATCTCGGCAGAAGGCGTGCCTCTTTCCTTCAGCAGCGCAAGGTATATGTGTTCTACCCCGGTATATTCGTCCCTGAACCTGTTAGCTTCATCAGCAGCCTGGAGCAATACCTGGTTCAGCCTCCTGGTCGCATACAGTTCCGATGCACCTGAACCATAAACTGCCGGAAGCTTGTCCAGTTCTTTCTGTACATCCCTGATCAGCAGTCCGGCATTGATGCCCATATAGCTGATCAGTTTAGGGATCAGCCCGTCCTCCTGCGTCAGGAGCGCCATATGAAGGTGTTCGGCGTCCACCTGCTGGTGGTTCATACGCAAAGCTATCTCCTGCGCGTTCCCGATGGCTTGCTGTGCCTTTTCCGTGAATCTGTCCATATCCATGGCGATAGCCTCCTGTAAAGAATCCTTTAGTGTATGCCAGTATGTCCGCAGTATACTTTCGACTGGTTATTATGTCTCGTTTTGCTGCTTATGTTTCTATCATTTATGGTTTTCTCATGGCAGGTCCATGTCTTTTTCACATCCGCTCGCTGACTTCACTGCACTGTATTGCCATGCTCAGAAGGATGATCCTGTTCATGACCTGTTCCGGACCAAGATAAGACATAGAGTCCGGTATCGCTTATGCCTGGCTTTGGATCCTGCTCAGTTTCTCATAGAGTTCCAGCTGCTCCCTGTTCAGCCTCGGCGGGTTCACGATGGCGACCCTGAGGAAAAGGTCTCCCCTTCTGCCCGACTTGTCCCTGTAACCTTTCCCCGCCACCCTGATCCTGCTGTCCGTCTGCACCCCGGCCGGTATTTTTACCGATATCCTGCCGTCCAGCGTGCTGAACGGCTTTTCAGTGCCAAGCGCGGCTTCCCAGGGATAAAGCTGCAGCCTGGCCTCCAGGTCCAGTCCGTTCAGTTCGAATACGGGATCCTTCCTGAACTCTACACGCAGGTACAGGTCTCCGTTGGGTCCTCCGTTTATCCCCGGATTCCCCTGCCCTGCAAGCTTTATTTTCTCGCCCTGCTTTATACCGGCAGGGATCTTCAGCGAGATCCTCTTTTCTCCGTTGGCACCTCTTATGCTTATCAGCTTCTCGCCTCCGCTGAACCCTTCCGACAGGGAAATTTCAAGTACCGTTTCAGTATCCCCGCCTTTCATCTTCATGCCGCGGCTGAAACGGCTGCCTGTCCCGCCGCTTTTTCCGAATATGCCGCCGTCGTCAAAAGCACTGAAGGGATCTCCTCCTCCGAAGATCCAGTTGAAGAAGTCGCTGAAGCCGTTTCCTGATGACCTGAATTCATACCGCATCCCGTTTCCAAAACCAAACTGCGACGGGTCGAAATCAGCGCCATGGAAGAACTGGCCCTGGCTTCCGAACATATCATACTTCTTCCTTTTTTCAGGGTCACCAAGCACTTCATATGCTTCGTTTATCTCCTTGAACCTTTCCTCCGCGGACTTATCTCCGGGATGAGTGTCCGGATGGTACTTTTTCGCAAGTTTCCTGTATGCTTTCTTTATTTCATCAACGGACGCGTTCTTGTCGACCCCGAGGATCTGGTAATAATCCTTATATTTCATTCAACCACCTTCTGGCTGACTTTGACTATCTTTGACCTATTTATTATTATACACCCGTGCAATAAAAATGCAAGCAAAATCATCAGTATTTCCCCTGCATAAACAAACAAAAGCCCTGCATGCTGCGGTTTTCATTGTCTGTCTCGCTACGGCCATGCAGGACGGATCGTTGAAGACATTATACAAATCTGCATATGATCTGGCTCTACATTATATTCACTTCAATATTTTCCTCAGCCGTAACACTGTCCTCTTCCCCGGCAATTCCAGCAGTCCCGGCATTTATTGCCCTGCACGAACCCCTGACGACGAGCGTGCTGCCGAAAGTCATCCTGCAAGGAGTTTCGAACGGCTTCTGTATGCATGCGATCACATTCTCCGTCAGGTTCTTCAGCATCGCTTCGAAATCGACTCTGAAAGTGGTCAGGGGCGGTTTTGTATACCGGCTCATGAAAGAGTCGTCCACCCCGAGGACAGAAATGTCATCAGGGATCCTGAATCCGTGCTCATACAGCGAGTCCATCACTCCATACGCCATATCGTCGCATGCACAGACAACAGCGGTCGGCATACGGCTGTGCCTGTACCTGAAAAAGCCTTCCATTTCGCTGTAAGCGATGTTCCTGTTGAAATATCCGCGAAGCACCCAGTCCTTGCGGACTTTCAGCCCCAGTCTGTCCATGGCGCGGTAAAAAGCCTGTTCCTTCTGCACACCGTTGAACCTTCTGTGGTCGCCAAGGACGACCATGATGTCCCTGTGTCCCAGCTGGTAAAGGTATTCGACCGCCCTTTCCATGGTATCATCGTCGAAATTGACGATGATACGGTTGGTTTCGTTCCTGCCTGGTATATTCTGGTCCATGATCCCGACAACATAGTTGGAGGCTACCATTTCCTCTATTGGCGCGTAATAATTCGGGAAGCCTACGAAAATACCGCCGTCGATCCTCCTCTGGACGAACATCTCCCTGATTTTCATGTGGTTCTGTTCCGAATGGACGTCATGGATCATTTTTGTCAGTACAAAGTAATCATAATCTGAAGCTATCTCGATTATTCTTTCGATCATGAAATTTACCAGCAGATCCTCAGCACTGATCTGGTTGCTGGAACGGTTTGACGCAAAGAAAAGGCCTATGGTGTTTGATGGCTTTCCCGCAAGCATCTGTGCCGAAAAATCCGGCGCATAGGAATACTCGCCGATTATTTTCAGCACGCGCTCGCGGGTTTTCGGATGCACATTCTTGCAGTTATTGATAACACGGCTCACCGTGCTCCTGGAGACACCGGCCAACCGTGCTATCTCCTCGCTGTTGATCCTTTTCTCCCTCATAGTTTGACCCCGCTGTGATGATAATTTGCATTTTTTCCTGTGAATATCGCCGGAGGTTTATTCCCGGCGAATCACGCTCAAGTGCTTTTGTATATTTAAAGTGCTTTTCTGACTATAAATATACATCAATTATTATCTTATAATAGAATCATATGTTTATGTCAAGTTGTGTCATTCGCTTTCATTGAGCCATCCGGATGCCTTCAGGGCCAGCAGTGTCAATGCCAGTGTTATAACAAGCATGATCCACGAAAGGGCAGAAGCATATCCCATATTGCTGTACTGGAAAGCATTCCTGTACACATACAGTGCATACATGTAGGTGGAATCCGCCGGGCCGCCCTTCGTCATGATGAAAGCCTCGTTGAAGTTCTGCATCGTCACGATTATTGAGGTTATGACATTATACACGATTATCGGCTTCAGCATCGGCAGCGTGATATAGAAAGTTTTCTGGAGGAAGTTGCCGCCATCTATGCTCAGAGCTTCATAAAGCTCTTCCGAGATGCTCTGGAGGCCGCCGAGGAAAATGATGATAAGATTGCCTGCTCCCCACGTCCTCATTATAATGAGGGCCATTTTTGACCAGTGCTGGTCGCCCAGCCATTCAGGCCCCTTAATCCCGACAAGTGCCAGCATCTGGTTCATCAGACCTCCGCCTGAGCCGCCGGAGTTGTATATCAGCATCCAGAGCACGCACAGGATGATCGTCGGAACCAGAGTCGGGATGAAAAACATGACGCGGAAGCCTGCTGTTCCCTTCAGTCTTTTGTCGTTAAGAAGCAATGATATGAGCAGCGTAACCACTATGGATATGCTGACTCCGAAAACGACCATGTACAAGGTATTGTACAGGACTTTCAGGAACAGGGAGTCATCTGTGAATATTTTTATATAATTGCTCAGTCCTATAAATTTCGGCTCTTTCAGGAGATTGTACTTTGTAAGCGAATAATAGAATGCCTGCAAAAGCGGATACAGTGTAAATACAAGGAAGCCCAGTATCCATGGCAAAGCAAACAATATTCCGTTTATCTGGCTCCTTGCCGTACGGTTGATTGGTTTCATAATATCCCTCCTATCCCTTCAGTCCAGTGAACGCTATGCCCTGGATGAAATACTTCTGCAGCAGGAAGAACAAAATCAGCACGGGCGCAGTCATCAGGACGCCTGCAGCCATCAGGACATTCCATCTCGGATCGTTGACGGACATTATCTGCTGGATACCGATAGCCAGAGTATATTTCTTATCACTGGTAAGGAAAATCAGCGGTCCAAGGAAGTCATTCCATGTGTTGAGAAATGCAAATATGGCTACGGTCGTGATCGCAGGTTTGCACAGCGGCAATACTATCCTGCTGAATATGGTGAACTCATTTGCACCGTCTATGCGTGCAGCCTGTGATATCTCATTTGGTATCCCGACAAAGAATTGCCGCAGCAGGAATATGAAGAATGCGTTTCCGAAGAAATGAGGAACTATCAGCGGTAAAAATGTACCGGTCCATCCGATTTTGTGGAAAAACAGGAACTGCGGTATCATTACGATCTGGTAAGGCATCATCATGGTGATGAGGACGATTATGAAAAGGGCATTCCTTCCCTTCCATTCGATTTTGGCAAAGGAATAAGCGACCAGAGTATTCGAAATGAGGGAACCGGTCACTACGCCCACGATGATGAGCAATGTATTCCCGAGATACCTGAAGAATGGTATGTCTGTCGTCGCCCTTACGAAATTGTCCCATCTCAGTGTTTTGGGTATCCAGACTATCGGCACCCTGAATATTTCCGTGGGATCCTTCAGTGAACTGCTGAGGAGCCACAGGAAAGGTATGACATATATTGCTGTAAGCAGCAAAAGTATCAGGTAAAGGATCCCTGTCTCTACGTAATTTATCCTTCCCCTTAAATTCAGCTTTTTTCTGTTTTGAGTTTTAGAAACTACCTGGCCAGCCATGTCTCCCTCCCATAGTTATATATACACCGGCAGCATTACTGCCGGTGTACATGTTGATCAGTCATTTTCAAGCAACTCGACCATTGTTTTCAGTTCCGCCAGGGTATCGATATATGCATAGCGTCCTCCGGTGTACTCACCTTTCTGTACAACATGCCGTTGTTTTCAAGAATCATTGTCTTTTCTTTCATTCCCTTTGTGAAGAACGCAATATGCCGGATGCTCCGTAAGTTCCGACATCAAACCCAGCCGGATACCCCGGACCTCAATACGGTCCGGGGTATCCCGGCGGAACAGTTTCTGGAGTATTTCCGGGATTAGGCCGAAGCATCAATTGCAGCCTGTACTTCCTTCTCGATCTGTGCAAGAACTGTTGCCGGATCCGCCTTGTTGTAAATGCATTCTTCGAGTCCGGATCTCAGCTTGTCGTTCATGAATGTTGCTGCGCTTGTGAGTGCCCACATACCGGAATTCTCGTTAAATGTGATATCCACGATCGTCGGAAGGAATTTGTCTCCTTCTTTCATCAGAGTAAGTTCGTTGATCCTGTCCGGATATATTCCGAGCGATCTCCACTGCTTGTTGTTGTCATCCATGATATAGGGCTCCTGGCAGAACAGGGCAAACAGGACAGCTCCTTCAGCCTGCTTCGCACCCCTCGGAACTGCGCATACATTCGAGTTGAGAGCGCAGCCGCCGTATCTTCCGCCCTCAGGTGCAGGCAGCGGTGCAATATTGTACTCGAGGTCAGGAGCATAGATCCTGATCGCATTGCAGAACCAGTTACCCATTGCTGTCATGGCTACTTTTCCTGTCATGAATGCGTGGTTCGCAGAGAATGCTTCTCCGAAAGATGATGCTGCAGACTTGATGGCTGCCGGATCATAGAGTTCCGCATATCCCATCTGCCATTTGAAGTTTGCGATCATTTCAGGAGTATTGAGACTTACTTTGTTTGTGTTCACATCATACACATTTGCTCCGAACATCCAGGACCAGGTCTGAGGATCGAGTCCTGCATCGAGCCACGGGATGAATCCATACTGTGTTACATTCCCTGAAGCATCTTTTTTGGTAAGTATCTTTGCATACTCGTCCAATTCAGCCATTGTTTTCGGCGGATTGTTCGGATCAAGGCCTGCCTCTGCAAAAAGGTCAGTGCGGTAGAACAGAACCGTCGTGTCAGTGTTCTGAGGGATCAGGTAGGTCTTGCCGTCATACTTCATGAGCGGCAGCAGAGCCTGGTTTATCTTGTCCCATTCGAACCCTACTTTATCAAGTACATCATCGAGCTGCTCGAACCCGCCCTGTGTTGCATATGCATATGCTTCCGTCGGACGGTCGATAACTACCAGGTCGGGAACATCCCCGCTGTTTACAGCAGCCGCCAGCTTACCGTTCGATATGCCGGCTCCCTCAGGAACATAAGTACATTCAAACTTGTACTGAGGGTATTTCTTTTCAAACTCTGATACACGCCAGAGATCCCAGGTCTCCGAGTCACCGCCCCAGGGATACCAGTACTTGACTACGATTTTTTCGCCGGTATTGGTGTCCCCGCCCGGTGTCACGTTACCCTGATCACCTGTGTCTTTCTGCTCCGTCTTACCGCAGGCAGCCAGCAGCGTTGCGGCAATACAAAGCATCAGGACGATCGACAGTACCCTTTTAATGCTTTTCACTTTCAACATCCTCCTCTGCTTCTTTTAATATATTCAGCCGGATTTTTCACTGATCCGTCTAGATCGAATCAATCGGCTCATCCGGCGTCGCCAGCAGTTTTGCTATTTTTTCTTCATTGTGCTCATTACCCTGTTTGATATTGAAATCAACACCGAATTTCCCGGCAGTATCTACAAAGATGTAGGTCAGGTTAGGGTAATATCCTACATGGAAAGGTTTGCAGCCCATTTTTTCCAAGTCTTCCAGCGCAGCATACTTGTCTTCGGTCATAAACCCGATATGCTGAACACCTTCTCCATGCTTATCAAGGAATTCCTTCCACGGGCTCGGCGTATCATCCGGCTGCACCAGTTCCAGGACAACGGGTCCCAGCTTGAAAGCACAGATTTTGCAGCCCGAGAAATCTCCCGGTTTTCCTCGATAATACGCAGGAATTTCGTTCGGTTTGGGCAGGTTTTCGATCTTCAGCCCTTTCAGACCAAACATCTCCTCGTAATTCCTGACAGTTGCTTCAATGTCCCTTACTACAAGCGCTATCTGGCAAATTCCGTCTGTTTTGATGCTCATGGCACATCTCCTTCTTAGTATTCTGTATAGTATTCATTTTTAGTATTTAATTTGTTGCCTGGGATTTATCTGGAAATGAATGGATAGTAGCGTGTTCATAAAAATAACCTCACAAAATGCGATATTACGCAATATTTGCGCCTTCTGGCCGAAAACATGTTTTAGTTTTATGAAACCGCGTTCATTTAAATACTATCTAAGCAAAATTAAATTGTCAACATTTAAATTTATACGCAACAGATGGCAAAATCCGACCAGAAAGCGTCAAATGGCGAATTTTCGCATTTTTCCCGGCACACGCCGATTTATTTAAGGATAAAGATAAAAACGGTATTGCACGTTCAGGCGAACACGCAATACCGTTTCTATTGACCGCGCTTTCAACGTAACAGCTCATTATGTAGTTTTTCAGCGCCATGCTATCTTACAGTTCCATCGGTTGGCCTTTGTAGTCAATAAACCATATATCCTGCGGAATGTCCCTGTGCCCTCCGGTTACGATCCCGTAAAGCCCCTCCGCGGATTCCCATGCTTCAATCTGCGCGGTGGTGCGCCCCATGACAGTATTCATCCTGCCGGGATGTACGGCAAATATCCTGATGTCGGGCACAGTGCTCCTGAAAACGGCCACCAGCTTGTTGGCGGCAGCCTTCGAGATCGAGTATGCAGGAAAACCGCTTCCAGTATTCCTTATACTG
>JAKOPX010000083.1 GCA_029778665.1 Bacillota bacterium
TCGGATATCCTGAATTTATTATAGCCAGCGATATGGCAAGGTGAGTCGCAGCAAAGGCCATTACTTACCTCCTCAAGGCATAGCTTGCCCTTTCGGTCAGATAAACTTTACCAAATTATACTATAAAAATCGATCTTCTATCAATCAATTCCACAAGCCTGTGCCTTCCTGCGGAGGCCGGCACGTACCAATAAAATCAGACAGAATATTTTATATCAGCATGCAAAAGCTAATATAAATACATAATCACAAAGGAGTTGGAATTATGTTTAAACATGAAAAGAACCTTCTGCATGAGGTCAGGGTAGATGCACCAAACCCAAATTATGCAGCTATGCTGCAGGAACAGCTCGGCGGGCCCCAGGGCGAACTGAAAGCAGCACTGCAGTATCTTTCCCAGAGTTTTCGCATTAAAGACCCCGAAATCAGGGATCTGTTCCTTGACATTGCTGCTGAGGAATTAAGCCATATGGAAATGGTTGCTGCTGCCATAAATATGCTGAACGGCCATGCACCTGATGCAAATAACGCAACGATCGGCAATGTAGAAGCACATGTATTGACAGGACTTACTCCTATGTTGAGCAATGCATCAGGCTACTTATGGACAGCTGCCTATATAAATGAGACCGGTGACCTTGCAGCCGACATATTGTCCAATATCGCAGCGGAGCAGAGAGCAAAGGTTGTTTACGAATATCTCTACAGGCAAATCAACGATAAAGGCGTAAGGGATACGATCGACTTTTTGCTGAACCGTGAAGAAGCCCATAATGCTATGTTCAGAGAAGCATTCAACAAAATCCAGGATACCGGTTCACTAAAAGATTGGGGGATCACAAAAGATTCTAAGCTGTATTTCAATCTTTCAACACCGGGCGGCCAGTTTTTCAATGCTGATAACCCACAGCCGCCAAGCTTTAACGATCCAAATCAGAGAAATAATTAAATGCAAGAATTTACAGACAAATATAGAAAACGTCATCTGCGAAAACGCAAAAATCGGGCTGAAAAACACACTTTTCAAGCCCGGTTTTCGCTCGTTTTTCACTTCAGTTCCGATATTATGGCCTGGCTTTAATGCCGCATGTATTGCGGACCTTTTTACACACCGGTCCGTTTTTTACTCATCCAATGTCAAACAGAACCTCATGAGCACTGCAGCTACCTCCGCCCTGGTCGCCGTATTCTTCGGGGCAAGGATGCCATTTCCATTCCCCGATATGAAGCCGGCGTCTGCAGCCCAGCCAAGTGCCGGCTCCGCCCAGTTGCTGACCTTATCGGCGTCCGGGAAGCGCAGGCTAAGGTCTGTATATCTCTGGATGCGATCATATCATCGCAATATTTCAAAATTCCTGCCAGTATAATTACTCCCATACTCCCATGAAAAAAGGCTGTCCCATAATCAGATTCTATCCGATTTTGAGACAGCCCTTTGGTGAGCCATCCGCGACTCGAACGCGGGACACCTTGATTAAAAGTCAAGTGCTCTGCCAACTGAGCTAATGGCTCATAACTTATCATATATACCTGCGCATTTGTGCCGCACAGGTATATATGATACAGCATCATCATCAGTTTTGTCAACCACAGATTTTAGTATTCCCGTATATTCCTCAGCCCTGTTTTGACTCGAGGTAATCGTTGAGCTCCTTGACGATCATGTCAACATCGACGCCATGTACCGCACATGCTTCCTCAAGGCTTTCGCCTGAAGATGCAGGGCAGCCGAGGCAGTGCATCCCTATTTTGAGCAGTATAGGAGCTGTGCCCCTGTCAAGTGCCAGAATATCAGCAATGATCATATCCTTAGTTACCTTTGCCATGACTTAACCTCCTGGTTTTTAAAGTTTGCGCTATCCAAATTACAGTTTATTATACACTATTGTTTACTTAAAATATACCCTGTTTTGTTACGGATAATCGAACTATGGTCAAAAGAGCATCAACCCTCGCGTTTTTGCACGAAAACGCGCTGAAAACTTTCACGGCCTGAACTGTAAAGATCCCTGCCCTCGCTGTCCGTTACGACGACAACCGGAAAGTTCCTGACAACGAGCCGTCTCAGCGCTTCAGGCCCCAGTTCCGGGAAGGCGGCGATTTCCTCGGAAATGATGCACCTGGAAAGCAATGCGCCGGCACCACCCACGGCACCGAAGTAAACTGCCCCGTATTTTTTCATTGCTTCCACCACCTCGCCGCTCCTGAGACCTTTGCCTATCATCCCAGTAAGCCCCAGTTCTATAAGCCTCGGCGTATATGCGTCCATCCTCCCGCTGGTGGTGGGTCCGGCGGAACCGATAACCTCCCCTGGCCTCGCCGGGCATGGACCGACATAGTATATGACCTGATCCTTTATGTCAAAGGGAAGCTCCTTCCCTTCATCCAGCATTTCGATGAACCTTTTGTGCGCTGCATCCCTGGCGGCATAGACAACTCCGCTTATTTCAGCATGGTCGCCTGCCTTAAGCTTTCTCACAATATCTCTCGTCAACGGTGTGTTCAGGGTTATCACGTTATCCATCAAAACTTCCTCCATTCAGCGCTTTTCCCTACCCGGAGCATAGTCTGCGATCCCGGGCTTACAGCAAACTCAAAAGCTCCTGCGCATGTTTTGGGCCGGCACTATAATATGCCCTTCTTTGGCTGCAGCCTGCGCAGTGTGCAATGAAGCATCCTCAGATCACGGCCTCGGCATGCCTGGTGACATGGCAGCTTATGTTTACAGCCACCGGCAGCCCGGCTATATGGGTCGGGAAAACCTCAATATTCACAGCCATTGCCGTCAGCCTTCCGCCAAGTCCGGCAGGGCCTATGCCCAGCCCGTTTATGAGCCCAAGCAGTTGCTCCTCGAGCTTCCTGATCCTTTCGTCACTGTTCCGCCTGTCCACGGGACGCAGCAGCGCTTTTTTTGCCAGCAGCGCAGCTTTCTCCATCGTCCCTCCGATGCCGACTCCGACCACTATGGGTGGACACGGGTTCGGCCCGGCTTTGTCCACCATTTCCAGGATATATGCCTTCACACCTTCGATCCCGTCTGAAGGCTTCAGCATCTTTACCCCACTCATGTTCTCGCTTCCGAATCCCTTAGGCGCAACGGTTATCCTGAGCCTGTCCCCTTCGACGATGTCGCAGTGGATGACAGCCGGGGTGTTGTCACCTGTGTTTTTCCTGTCAAACGGATCCGAGACAACTGATTTCCGCAGGAACCCATTCTCATATCCCCGTCTTACACCTTCGTTGACAGCCTCGTACAGGCTGCCTCCGGTGACATGGACATCCTGGCCAAGCTCAATGAAAACTACGGCCATACCAGTGTCCTGGCAGATGGCCATGCGCTCGCGGGCGGCGATCCTGGCGTTTTCCACCAACTGGCAAAGCACTCTCCGTCCTGTCTCCGATTCCTCATGCTTAATGCCCTCTTCAAGGGCGGCCATTATATCGGCATTCAGTTCATAATTCGCCTGCATGCAGAGCTTCTCAACGATTTCAGTTATCTGCGACACATCAATTTCTCTCATCGCTTCCTCCCGGTCCGGTAAAAATGCCGGTTGCGACCATGCCGGCCGCCTGGTCTGCTGATAATATGATATACGAGTTGGAGCATCCAGGCAAGATTGTACAGGCATGGTGACGTCAGCGTTATTTCCGGGGCCGGAATTACCGCGGTGACTGAGTTAACACAAAATTCACAAACCTCAAAAGACTTTTGATATAATTAAAAGTATAATAGTTGTGGTAAAAATACTGCTGAAAAAATACCTCCGGAGGTACTATGAACATACTTGTTTGCGTTACACAGCAGAAAACCTGTGAACGCCTGATAAATAAGGCACACGAGCTTGCAAGGGAATACGGCGGGAACCTGTTCGTCATAAATGTTGTCAGGAGCGATATGAGTTTCCTCGAAAGTTCAAGGGAATCCGAAGTCCTGGAGTACCTGTTCGGCATTTCAAAAAAGGTCGGTGCTAACCTTGCGGTCCTGAAATCCGACGATGTGGTGAAAACAATAGCAGAGTACGCTGACGAAAACGATATCGACTATATCGTGATAGGCAAATCGCATGACAAAAATGCAGGAGACCGTTTTGTAAAGAAACTGAAAAGTATGTTGAAAAATGACGCGGAAATACGAGTACTGTCGTAATAAAAAAATATAGTCTGTTTTACAAATTTTATGTAGTTCCAAATTACTAATTTATCGTGAAATGCTTGACTTTGCGCGTTTTTCATTATAAAATAATGTCGAATTCCAAATTTAGGAGGTTGTATTGATGAACAAAACAGATTTAATCAACTCAATTGCCTCAAAATCGGGTTTGAACAAGAAAAACAGCGAAGCAGCTCTCAACGCTTTCATAAGCTCTGTTGAAGAAGCTCTCGTCAAAGGAGACAAGGTAGTTCTGGTTGGATTCGGTACATTCGAAGTAAGAGAGAGAGCAGCAAGAAAGGGAAGAAATCCTCAGACCAAGAAAGAGATCCAGATCCCTGCTTCCAAGGCTCCAGTATTCAAGGCAGGCAAAGTATTAAAGGAAAAAGTGAACAAGAAATAATAGAACTAATCTATAAAAAGCTGCCTGGCAGGGCAGCTTTTTAGTTTTCAGTTCCGGCTCGGTTCTACAGTTTCGCATCCTTTCCGGCTTCGCCTTCAGTGCAGCCTTCCGTTTCGGGCACGCATATCCGCAAGCCTCATGCCAGCTTTTTTGGCCAGGAAGGCAATTACCTGCGAATTATTCGGCCGTCTGCCGTTGTGTATCATAATCGACTCCTGCATCATCTGCAGTAAACCGTCCGGATTTTTTGTCTTATTCTGTGCACTGATCAGCGCACATCTTATGGCCCTGTCGATATTTCGCACTTTCGTGTTATATTTTTGCGCAAGTACGGTGAATATATTCCTTGACACATTATCAAGCCTGGCAGGTTGTTCCATCCCCAGCAGGACCGCTTCTCTCAGGTAATTGAAACCGGACAGGTTTGGTGTGACTCCGATGCTTCTGATCAGTTCCGTGACTACCTGGACAGCATCTGTTACGGCCGGCCGTGCCACATTATCGCTTTCCGCAGGCGCATGTCCATGTTCCACGCTGCCATCAGGATTTACGGAACAGCAGTCAGATGATCTTATGTCGGACCAGACCTGTCTTATGCGTGTTATCAGTACATTGACGTCAAAAGGTTTCAATATGTAAAAATCCGCACCCAGTTCCATCGCTCTCTTAATGATGCTTTCACTGCCAACTGTGGTGGATACGATTATGACAGGCTTTTTGCCGCTTTCCTGTGAAGCTATTCTTTCCAGCACGGCAAGCCCGTCCAGTTTTGGCAATATGATATCCAGCAGGACCACATCAGGCTCCAGTTCCCGTATCATGTCCATTGCCGCCATTCCGTCGCCTGTAGCTGCCACCACCTGCATGTCGTCAGTGCTGTTGATACTTTCTGTCAGCAACCCGCAAAGTTCACGGTTATCGTCAACGATCAAAACAGAAACACGATCAGTCATCATTCAGTATCCCCGTTATCTCAGTAACTATTTCGTCTGCAGTCTTGCCCCTGCAGTCGATTATATGATCCGCATACTTTATATAAAGCGGCTTTCTCTCTTCATATACTGCCATGAATGTCTGCCCTTCCGCCCTTGCAAGTCTCCTGCCCGGCGCGAGCCTTTTTTCAAGCGTTGAAAGCTCTTCGTCAAGATATATGACAGTCCCGGTCCGCCTGAAAAACTGCATGAGCCTGTCGCTCTTGACCACGCCTCCGCCGGTTGCGATAACGTGATCCAGGAAACTCATGGATGAGATTATCCTCTCCTGCAGTTCAAGGAACCTGACATGTCCCTCGGACCTCACGATTTCACTGAGCTCTCTTCCTGCTGCATTACGGATGATTTCATCTGTGTCCGCGAAGTTTTTGCCGGTCTTTTGGGCAAGCAGCGGCCCGACCGTGCTTTTCCCCGAGCCGGGCATACCTATAAGGATTATGTTTCCGGATCCCTTAACCTCAAGTGCCATAAGCCCTCCGTAAATAGTTACAGGTCCTCCCATCCGGGATCGATAGCCGATATTACCTTTCTGTATCCTTCCGCCATGTAAATCGCATCCACAAGGACCATCCTCATCATTGCTTCACAAACGGGATATATCCTTGTGCAGATCGTCGGGTCGCTCCTGGAAGCAAAAATATGGGTGACGTTTTCTGAACTCGAGATATTCACAGTTTCCTGGCTTTTCAGAATGGTCGGCGTGGGCTTCACAGCCACCCTGACCTTTATGTCCTCTCCGTTTGAAATGCCGCCCAGGAGACCGCCTGCGCGGTTGGTCCTGAAGCGTATCCTTCCTGTCTGCTCGTCGAAGTACGGCGTGTCGTTCGCCTCTGAGCCAGTCATCCTTGCGTGTTCGAACCCATCCCCGAACTCTATGCCCTTTACGCCTCCAATGGACAGCATCGCATGGGCGATCATCGCACTCAGCTTGTCGAATACCGGCTCTCCCAGCCCGGCCGGCACGCCCCTTGCGACGATTTCCACCACACCGCCGCAGGAGTCCCCGGCTGCCTTGATCCTCCTCAATTCCTCCATCATTTTCTGCGCAGCTTCCAGGTCCGGGCAGTTTATCTCATTCCTGCGGTAATTGGCCTTCGCTGTTTCATATGTTACCGGAGCGGCCTTGATCCCGTGTATCTCCGTTATGTACGCTATAACATCGATGCCCATTGCATCAAGGATGATCTTTGCGACAGCGCCGCCCGCGACCCTGGCGACCGTTTCCCTTCCTGATGCCCGTCCTGCGCCGGCCCAGTCGTAATAGCGGCCGTATTTCTTATAGTAGGTATAGGATGCCTGTCCGGGCCTGACCAGTTCCCTGTTTGCCTTGTGCTGCTGCATGTGCGCGTCCCCGATGTCGGTATTGGGAATGATCATTCCGACGGGAGCGCCTGTGGTGAGGTCATCCTCCATCACACCGGAGAATATGAAGACCCTGTCCCTCTCCCTGCGGGGCGTGCTGAACTCCGAAAGCCCGGGCCTCCTTTTTTCCAGTTCTTCCTCAATGACCTCCGCTGTCAGCTTAAGTCCCGGCGGAACACCGTCGACGATCACTATCTGCCCGCCGTACAACTCAGGCGGGACAGGCAGGTGTTTCCTGAAACCGCCTGAATACGATTCACCGCATGTAGTTATCCTGAACATTCTGCCGAATGTGTTTCCAAGCATTTTTTACCTCCGATCCGGTTCATACCAACCATTCAGTCATTTGATCCGTTCAGCCAGCGAATCAGCTTATCACTTCAGCCATATGACTGGTCCTGTCTTTCCGTCCTTTCAATCACAGGCTCCGTTGCAGTCACGTTCTTCCCTGACCAGCCTTATGTCTCCTCCGCATTGCCTGATGAGTTCAGGAAATTCAGGAAATGTGACTTCCACGGCTTCCGCAGTTTCGATGCATGTTTCACCTTCCGCGTTGAGTCCTGCCACGGTGAGCGCCATGACGACCCTGTGGTCGCCGTGCCCGTTGACCCTGCATCCTTTGAGTCTGCTTTCACGTATGACTAGTCCGTCGGGCAGTTCCTCGATATCGGCACCCATCTTTGCGAGTTCTGTGCACATCACATGTATCCTGTCCGTCTCCTTGACCCTTGCCTGCGGCACATTGACAAGCCGGGTCTCGCCCTGTGCGAAACAACCGGCCACCGCCATCGCAGGAAGGGCATCCGGTGTCGCGTTCATGTCTATCTCGATACCTTTCAGCCCTTTTCCTTTTATGACTATCCCATCTTCCCGGCAGCTGATCTCCGCGCCCATGTCCTCAAGGTATCGCAGCACCATCTTGTCTCCCTGGGGATCGGTCATATCGAGGTTCTTCAGCACGAACTCCTCACCCGAAACGGCAGCCATTACCATAAAAAAAGTAGCCGATGAGAAATCGCCGGGGATACCGGTGCTGAAAGCCCTGTACCTCTGTCCGCCCTTTATTCTTATCCTTTTGAAATCTTCATTGACATATTCGATGCCCTGGTTGTCAAGCCACCACATGGTCATCTCCACGTACGGCCTTTCATTGAGCCTTGTGACAATGACCTCGGTATCATTGTCCAGCAGCGGTGCATTGATCAGTATTGACGAAAGATATTGCGAAGTAAATGCATCAAGTTCCGTGCTGCCGCCCTTCAGCCTTCCCCTGACCGCCACCGGCGCCATGTTGTTTCCCCGCGTTGAAAATACATTCCCTCCAAGCTGGTTCATCGCTTCTATCAGGGGCCCCAGGGGCCTGCGCCGTATCTGGCTGTCGCCAGTGAAAACAGTCCATCCTTCAGCCAGCCCTGCAGTCATCATCGCAAAGCGGAGTGTCGTGCCTGAATTGCCGACATCCACAACATTTTCCGGGACTGTCGGCATTCCGCCGAACCCGTCGATGACGAAACTTTCACCCGCATTTTCTATATGGGCTCCAAAAGCTTTGCACGCTTCGACTGCCGAAAATGCATCTTTTGATAAGAGCGGATGTGAAATATGCGATCTGCCGTCCGCAAGACTGGCTATGAAAAGCGCCCTGATGGTATGGGACTTGGACCCGGGTATCCTAACGGTACCGCGGGTTTTTGACTTAGTAACGTTTATTAGCATTTTCCCAACCTTCCTGCCGTTCTGCAAAAACTGCCATATATCTATCAATTATATATTAATATATGGCAGCTATTACGTCAAATACATGTTCCATGACTGAGATCACATAATATTACGGCTCCTATCCTGTCAAGGCGAAGGTGGTCCGGATATACGTTTTCATCATAAACGAAACCTATCCTCTTCTTGATTTCCTTTTCATGCAGCTGATTGTCCATCCCGAATAAATTGATGGCACCTGAGTCTTTTCTGAGCAGGTTCATGATCAGCTTGATAATGGTAGTCTTCCCGGCGCCGTTGGCACCTACGAGTCCCATCGTATAGCCCTTTTCAAGCGTCAGGCTGACATTGTCGAGTTTGAAATTCCTGAAATCCTTAGTGACATTTTTCATTTCCACAACAGTATCCATACGCAACCTCCAAAAAATCACTGATATGCAATCGTTCTCCCGGCCCTGTATCTCTGCCGCCGCATCCTGCATGGTCCAGGTTTGATCCTGGCCCGACACGCCATGCTGCTCCGGCATTTGCCTCTAACATGCTGTGCCGGCATTTGCCGCTTTTCAGACAGAAATTAACCATACAGCAACCTTGCCATCTCGAGGAATTCCTCCTCTCCGATGCCAAGTAGCTTGCATTCCTCGATGACCTCAGCCAGCTTCTCCTCAATGAGACTGATTTTCTTCTCCCTTATCAATTCCTTGTTTTTTGTGGCGACGTAAAAGCCTTTGCCCCTTGCCGACTCGATCAGGCCTTCCCTCTCCAGTTCTTCGTAAGCGTTCTTGACCGTGATGACACTTATCTGCAGTTCCCTTGCCAGGACACGTATCGAAGGCAGCATCTCCTCGTCCTTCAGCTTCCCGGAAAGTATCTGCCTTTTTATCTGGTCAGAGATTTGCATGTATATGGGCTTCAAACCGGAGTTGGAAATTACGATATCCAGGTCCACACTTCCACCTCCTGCGGATAGTCTGACCATATTATCCGCATACTGTATATATTATTTATATACAGTATATACTCTATAAACACTCATTGTCAAGAAAAATTTGTAAATCCGTAATCTTAAAAATCAAATTCCGGATATGTTCAGGATAAAGCAGGATCTGACCGGTAAAGGGCAATGATCTGGCTGCTGTCTGCAGATTTCTCCGACAGAACCGGCCGGTATTTGAAAAACGCTGGTTCTTCGTTCAATTTTTCATTTTTTGGGGTGAAATAGCATGGGTGATGCAGTCCTGAAACAAAGAACGGTAAAAACATAAGGTTAACGCTGATTATGTATCATGTTGCAATCCAGAAGCTGAAAAAATGCACATCCGCCAAGGATCGGAAAGCAGCACAAAAAAACGGCTTAATCAGCCTAAAACGTATAACTGCGATGTCCATGAGCCATCCGTATAACGGATAATTGAGCTGCGGATATCGGGGCAACGCTGCATATCGGATGATCAAGCCGCGGATATAGGTGCAACGCTGTAAATCTGAAGATTAAGCGTTGGTATCGGCACAGCACGGCATATCGAACGATTAAGCTGATGGGTCTGTCTCTTCCATGGCAGGCTTTGGCGGAGGCGGCCCGAAGAACTGGTAGTAATTGCACTGTATCCTGCCGTTATACAGCTTCCGCTTTTTGTCGGCCTTCCTGCCGAACAGTGCCTCGAACCTCGGATGGGATGTCAGCACATAGTAAGACCAGGTGTCGAACTTTTTGAAAACACTGCCCATATCCCTGTAGATCCGTTCCACCTCACGCAGTTCGCCTATCCTCTCGCCATAAGGAGGGTTGGTTATGATAAAACCGTATTTGTGTTTGGAACTGATCTCCCTGAAATCCCTTCTCTGGAAATGTATGAGTTTTGAAACGCCTGCCCTTTCGGCATGGTGCCTTGCAAGCCTGAGCACGCCGTCGTCGATGTCTGACCCGTGGATCCTGATCTCTTCATCAAGTTTTACCTTGTCGGCAGC
The DNA here is from genome assembly GCA_029778665.1 of Bacillota bacterium. GTDB lineage: Bacteria > Bacillota > Clostridia > Acetivibrionales > DTU013 > DTU013. The sequence continues at coordinate 10,592 of JAKOPX010000083.1, forward strand.
TTCCTCCCTTGCCCGGTTCCACAGTGAGGCCGGCACCTGGTGCCATCTCTCGGCCGAAAAACTGCGCTTAGCGCCCGGCGCCATGTTGGCCGCCATCATCGCAGCCTCGACCGTGATCGTGCCAGAGCCGCAGAACGGGTCGATCAGTTCCCTGCCCGGCCTCCATCTGCTGATAAGCAGCAGGGCGGAAGCCATCGTTTCCTTCAGCGGAGCTTCAGAAACAAGGTCCCTGTAGCCGCGCTTGTGGAGCCCCGGCCCCGACGTATCTATGGTGAGGGTCGCCCTGTCCTTGAGCAGGCTCACCTCTATCCTGTACAGCGGTCCGTTTTCCTCAAACCACTGCTTCTTATAACGCTGTTTCATTTTCTCCACGATAGCCTTCTTTACGATCGCCTGGCAGTCAGGCACACTGGCGAGCTTCGAACTCACCGATTTGCCGTCCACAGGGAATTCAGCATTCTCAGGAAGCCACTCATCCCACGGGAGGGCTTTCGTACCTTCAAAGAGTTCGTCAAACGTAAGGGCGTCGAACTCGCCCATTTTCACCAGTACACGATCCGCAGTCCTAAGCCATATGTTAGCCCTGCAGATCGCCTCTTCATCACCGGCAAAAGTGACTTTCCCGTTCCCGACCTCCTGGTCTTCATATCCAAGCCATTTCAGTTCCCTTGCCACAACCGATTCTATACCGAACGCTGACGTGGCGATCAGCTGCAGTTTCGACATGTCTCCTCCTAAAACAGTTCCCGTTTTTTATAGAATACCACCGAAACCTTCATTGATACAATATACAGCAGAAACGTGACTACTGCAAAAAGTGCCATAACCAGTACGGGGCTCATGTCAGCCGGCAGCATTATGGAGCCCTCCGCCGGGTCTGGACCCTGCTGCCGGGCAAGGTTGCCCATCAGCGCCGAAAAGAAGCCGAAAATCATGAATATGCCCAGAAAGATGAACCGGTTTATATTCACTGCCTTTATATATCCCAGTCTGAACCCTATGGGCATATACACCGACATCAGGATCACGTAGAACAGGAACATGCATATGGCCAGTCCCGCTGAATCGTTTCCATAAGCCCTGTCGATAATAGCCGTTACAACGCCAAGTATTATCAGCAACGCGACTGCAAGGATACCGGTACTCAGGTACCTGGCTTTGACAACAGTCTCCCTCCCGACAGGCAGAGAGTCGATCAGTCTCAGAGTGTTGTTTTTTTCATCTTCATACATCGTCGAATTGATAAAGCGGTACAATGTGATCAGGGCAGCCATTGACAAAGCCATATGATACTGCATCGGGTTCATGAGAAGAAATACGGCAAGAAACACGAGCAGAGTGATGGCATAGTTCTTTGCGGACTTTGCCTGTATCTGGAAATCCTTGACCGCAAGGCGGACGAATTCTCCCTTCATTATGCCTCTTCCTCCTTTACTATCCTGACCAGAAGGTCATCCAGCGATACCTTTTCCATCGTGTACCGGGCATCAGGATATTTGCTTTTCAGTTCCCTGACAAATCCTTCCGGATCGTCGGTTATGCCGCTGAAACCGAATTCGCCCGTTTTTACGCCTGTCAGACGCCCGGCCAGTCCGGCGCTGCCGTAACGGCTCTCTACCCTGAACAGCCTCCACCTGTCCAGTATCGCATCCTTTTCATCGCTGATCACGATCCTGCCGCCTTCTATGAACGTTACATAATCAGCTATTTTTTCGATGTCAGATGTGATATGCGAAGAAAAGAATATTGAGCAGTTCTCATCCTGTACCACTTCCATCAGCAGTTCAAGCAGTTCGTTCCTGATGACAGGGTCGAGTCCGGAAGTCGGCTCGTCAAGTATGAGGAGTTCCGGCCTGTGCGCCAGTGCCAGTGCAAGGGCAAGTTTGACTTTCATGCCCTTTGAAAGTTCGCTGACTTTTTTTGACGGGTCGATATCGAATTTTTTCATAAGTGACGCAGCCAGGTCCCTGTCCCGGTTCGGATAAAAACCACCGAAGAAATCCAGGTTCCAGCCGGCTGTCATATTTTCATAAAAGTACTGTTCTTCACTTACGTAGCCGATCCTACTCCTGATTCCCCTTGAGTGCTGCCTGCTGTCAAGACCAAACACCTGAATGGAACCTGCCTCAAAGGGTATAAGGTCCATTATGCATTTGATGACAGTAGTTTTCCCGGCACCGTTCCTGCCGATAAATCCCATGATGTACCCTTTCGGGATCCGGAAGCTCACTTCCTTCAGTGAGAATTTTTCATACTTTTTAACCAGCCCGTCCACGTTCAGTACAACATCCATATAAACCACTCCAATCAATCAGTATTGGCAACCGCTGTGACACGGAAGCAACCGGTATCGCATCATCGTCATCGGATCACACCAATTATCAGCGCGTTCGGTGCACAGCTGCTGCCAGCGATCATTAAGCCAACAGTGTTCATGCAGGAAACCATACAGGAAAAGGCACCTCTTTACCTGTTACCTGGCTGTGCTTTGGCCGATAAGGCAATTTTGCCGGTCACGGCTGTCCAAATTCGTCCAGGATATCCCTGAATACCTTTTGGATGCCTTCGTTATCAAATCCGAGTTCCCTGCACAGGGCGATGCCTTTTTCGAAGTTCTTTTGTATCTCTTTCAGCATGGATTCCCTTACGAACTCGGCCCCTGCCTGCGCGACAAACGAGCCTTTCCCCTGGTTCGTCACTATATAACCGCCGGCCTCAAGGTCTTCATATGCCTTTTTCACTGTGATCACACTGATCCCCAGTTCTTTGGCAAGAGCCCTGATCGAAGGCAGCATATAGCCCGGGGGCAGTTCTCCGCTCATTATCTGTTCTATTATTTGCTTCTTGATCTGTTCATAAAGCGGATTCGGATCGTTATTCGACAATGCTATGAACAAATGACCACCTCTCGTTTATCGACTGTTCATATCGATATATATACAGTTTATATACAGTGTATCACTGTGTATATACACTGTCAATGTTTCAGGATAATAAATTTGAAAAAATATCCCTATATTGTATAATAAGTATGATTATTGGCATCGATTTTCACAAAGCCACAAATGCGGCCAAACAGACCAGAAACAGCTGCCGGACAGCTTTAGGCCATGTGCCTGTTCCGCGGCATGTTTCCGGAGTTAAGTGCCGGGAACCGGCATTGCAGCGAATCGGTCAAAGCCAAATACAATTACGTTCCGGAGGTTCCTTATGAACGAATCCAA
>JAKOPX010000495.1 GCA_029778665.1 Bacillota bacterium
CGGCGTTGATGAATTTCTGGTTGTGCCGGCAAACAACGTCCTGACAACCGACCGGGTAACGGGATTGGACGATTATTCCGACTTGGACAGCATCATCCAGGAGCTTGAAATTCGGATAGCGCAGATAAGCCGCATACTTGATAAGCATGCAGACCCGAATATGTATGGGCCGGATACGGCACTGGAGCACGACCCAGCAACCGGACAATGGGGGTACCGGGGCGGCGGCAAGTATTTTCCGGTTGGCCAGGGGGAACAGCCGCCGGGGTACGTCACATGGGACGGACAGCTAGAGGCAGCTTTCCGGCAGATTGATTTGCTTATGGAACAGCTTTACATCTTGAGTGAAACTTCGGCCGCAGCTTTTGGCCAATTGAAAGCAGGACTGGCCGAAAGCGGAACCGCTTTACGCCGGTTAATGATGGCTCCGTTGGCGAAGGTGAACCGTATCCGTATGAGGTTTGACCCGGCACTAAAAGAAGTCATTTGGCTTGCGTCGGCACTGGAGAAGGCGCAGGGCATGGCAGGCGCAATAGTGCTTGAGAATATTCATATTGATTGGAAAGATGGCCTGCCGGATGACGAGCAGGAGCTCACCCAGAACGAGGTGCAACGGTACACCGCCGGCTTAACCAGCCTTGAAAGCTCATTGCGTAGATTATACGGTTTGGAAGGTCGAGCGCTGCAGGAGGAAATAGACAGGATAAAAACCGAGCAGACAGCGCAGGGCAGCACTGAATTGCCATCTATCAAACTGCCAGGTTTAGAAGAAGAGGGCGCAGGTGAAGAATAATGGCAGATGTAAGGCGGTTCAGCGACGCCGAGATAGAGCGGCTTGTCAAATTTTATGAGCAAGCAGAGCGGGAGATTCTGGTACAGATAAACAAAACCCTCCTTGCAGGCAAGAAAGACGAGCTTGAATATCTAAAACAGATGCGCCAGAATATAGACGCAATACTCCGGCAGCTCCGGGAAGGTAATAAAGAATGGTGTATGCAGGCTATTCCC
>JAKOPX010000496.1 GCA_029778665.1 Bacillota bacterium
GACGCTCCTGTTTGCGGATCTGCTCCTGGGCGAACCGCCGAGGATTATAGCCGGTGACCAGGACAGCCCGGAGCAGGAAGCGGTTGAACGGATTATCGAAGACAACGGACTTTTTAACGTGGCTTATGAAGTGGCGCTGGATGTATCAAGATACGGCACCGGCATATTCAAGGTACGCTATGACGGAAGGGCTATCATCGAAGGCCAGCAGCCGGCGATATGGTTCCCCGTGGTTAAGCCGGACAACCTGAAGGAGATTACGGCGCATGTCCTGGGGTATGATTACGAAGCTGAGGAACCGGGTGCATTTGGGCGACGAGTAAAGCGCCACTACCTGAAGACGGAAGTACACGAGAAGGGAAAAATCACCACCACGCTGTACGAATTGAGAAATGGCACCACCATTGGCGAAATTGTTGAGCAGGAAGAGGCAAATACCGGCGTTGACGAGTTTTTGGTTGTACCAGTTAACAATGTCCTTACCACCGACAGGGTAACGGGTCTTGATGATTATTCTGACCTGGACAGCATCATCCAGGAGCTAGAAACACGGGTAGCACAGATAAGCCGCATACTTGATAAGCATGCAGACCCGAATATGTACGGGCCGGATACGGCACTGGAGCACGACCCAGCAACTGGACAATGGGGGTACCGGGGCGGCGGCAAATACTTCCCGGTGAGCCAGGGCGAACAGCCTCCAGGATACGTCACCTGGGACGGCCAGCTTGAGGCAGCATTTAAACAAATCGACCTGCTCATGGAGCAGCTATATATCCTTTCCGAGACATCAGCTGCAGCTTTTGGACAACTCAAGGCCGGACTGGCCGAAAGCGGCACTGCACTTCGCCGGCTGATGATGGCGCCTCTGGCAAAAGTGAACAGAATCCGGATGCGTTTTGACCCTGCACTAAAAGAAGTCCTTTGGCTTGCGTCGGCACTGGAAAAGGCACAGGGCATGGCTGGCGCAATAGTGCTTGAGGATATCCACATTGATTGGAAAGACGGCCTGCCGGATGACGAGCAGGAGCTTACACAGAATGAAGTCCAGAGGTATACTGCCGGGCTGACAAGTCTTGAAAGCTCACTAAGAAGACTATATGGACTGGAGGGGCAGGCACTACAGGAGGAAATAGACCGCATCAGGAGCGAGCAGTCTGGGCAGGGTGCCACAGGGCTACCTCCTATCACCTTGCCGCCGGCAGAGGGCGAAGGCGAAGGTGAAGAATAATGGCAGATGTAAGGAGGTTCAGCGACGCCGAAATAAACCGATTGGTCAAGTTTTATGAGCAGGCCGAGAAGGAAATTCTGGACCGTATAATCCGGGCATTGTTGAAAGGTAATAAAATGGAATACCTGTATGAGATGC
>JAKOPX010000084.1 GCA_029778665.1 Bacillota bacterium
AGGAGCGATCAGCATCCAGACTGCATACAAGGTGCTTGAAGATCCGTCGACGGTAGAAAAAGACATAAAAGTTCCTGTTGAACTGGTCAACAAGGATAACGCCGCCAACTGAGCAAGGCAACGATATAACGGTGATCATGGCATCATTGCGCTTGCGGCGCAATGATGCCATGATTGCGGCATTTACGGATGCCGGCCGGGCTCTTTGTAACACAGGAGGTCGCAATGGACAATCAGTATTTTCTGGAGATGTATGGAATATGCAAGACTTTTCCCGGGGCCAGGGTCCTGAACAATGTTGAACTCAAGATAAAGCCCGGCGAAGTCAGGGCGCTGATGGGCGAGAACGGCGCCGGAAAGTCCACGCTGATAAAGATTCTTGGCGGGATTTACAGCAAGGACCACGGATGCGGATGTATAAAGATTAACGGCAAAGAGGTTGAAATAAACTCGGTGCATGATGCAATGGCCCATGGCATCAGCATAATACACCAGGAAATATGCCTGGCTGAAAATATGTCGGTGGCGGACAATCTCTTCATGGGCCAGGAAATGCTCAAAAAAGTCAAATGCTTTGTCGATGACAAACAGATGATAAAAAAGGCACAGCAGGTCATAGACAGCATGGGCATGGATATAGACGTGCGCACGAAAGTCGGCGACCTGAGCATCGCAAAGCAGCAGATGGTTGAAATATGCAGGGCTTTGATGTATGATTCGAAACTTATCGTAATGGACGAGCCTACATCTTCCCTGACCCAGGCAGAAATCGAACAGCTTTTTGCCCAGATAGAAAAACTGAAGAAAAGCGGAATCGCGATAATCTATATCTCCCACAGGATGGACGAGATATTCAGGATCGCAGATTCCATAACGGTGCTAAGAGACGGTGAACTGATAGGCACCGACCTGGCGGCCAACCTTGACAGGGACAGGCTGATAGCCATGATGGTAGGCCGCGAACTGATGGAGGTACAAAAAACAGAAAGAAAGCACGAACTGGCAGATGAATGCCTGGTCGTTAAAAACCTGGGGAACATGAAACTCAGGGATATAAACTTTTCCCTTCGCAGAGGAGAAATACTCGGATTTGCCGGATTGGTCGGCGCAGGCCGGACAGAACTGGCCAGGGCCATTTTCGGCATCGACAGGATCGACTCGGGAGAAATATATATCAATGGCGAAAAAGTGAGCATAAAAAACCCGCGTGACGCCATTGCCAGGAAGATCGCGTATGTCCCTGAAGACCGGAAACATGAAGGGTTATTCCTCGTGCACGACATCCGGTACAATATTTCGATTTCCATACTTGAAAGGTTCATAAAAATCGTAGGAGTAAACAGAAAGAAAGAGCAGGCCATCCTGGATGAGCACCGGGAAAAGCTTTCGATCAGGATGACTTCGGGGGATCAGAAAGTACAGGAATTATCCGGCGGAAACCAGCAGAAGGTGCTCGTATCAAAATGGCTTGCAACAGACCCTGAGATACTCATACTGGATGAACCTACGAGGGGCATAGATGTCGGCGCAAAAGCCGCAATATACAGGCTCATATACGATCTGGCTGAACAGGGTGTAGCTATCATGCTGATTTCTTCCGAAATGGAAGAAATAATCAACCTCAGCGACAGGATCATCGTTATGCACGAAGGTGAAATAGCCGGTGAACTGGAGAACAGAGGAACATCCGAGTCAATGCAGGAAGAAATCATGGTGCTCGCATCAGGAGGTAGACTGAATGATGAAAGATAACAGGCAAACGGAAAAACCCAAAAAAAATGTACTCATAAACAATCCGGTCGTGCGGTTTTTCAAAAACAATATCGGGATCCTTCTTGCCCTGTTTGTAATGTGCCTGGCGCTGACACTGGCAACGGATTCGTTCTTTGACAGCAAGAACCTGCTGAACGTATTGCGGCAGATTTGTATCAATGCGCTGCTGGCGTTCGGCATGACTTTTGTCCTGATCATAGGCGGGATAGACCTTACAGTGGGATCTGTAGTCGGCGCCAGCGGAGTTGCCGTCGTCATGCTGATGGAAGCCGGCATCCCGATGGTACCTGCCATCCTTTTGTCGCTGCTGTTCGGTGCGGTCATCGGCCTCATCAACGGTGTAATTATTGCCACGACAGGAATGCCGCCATTTATTGTAACGCTTTCACTGATGGGTTCTATCAGGGGCCTTGCCTATATCATCACCGACGGCAGGTCGGTGGCGAGCAGCAATTCGACATTTACATCCATGGGCAACGGGTATTTCCTTGGCATACCCATACCGATATATATACTGGTAATTGTAATGATAATTGTTTCGACAATACTTTATAAAACCAGGTTCGGCAGAAGGATGTATGCCATAGGCGGAAACCCGACTGCGGCCAGATATACCGGCATAAACATAAAAAGTATTACAATAAAGGTATATATAATATCTGCGGTACTGGCTTCGCTGGCAGGGATCATCCTTGCGTCAAGAATGTTCTCCGGTCAGCCTACTGCGGGACAGGGCTATGAATCCGACGCCATTGCGGCGGCCGTCCTGGGAGGGACAAGCTTTACCGGCGGTATCGGGACCATCGGAGGGACCCTTGTCGGCGCTCTCGTGATTGGAGTCCTCAGCAATGGTCTCAACCTGCTGCACATACCATCCTATGTACAGATGGTCATTAAAGGCATCGTAATCATAATGGCAGTCGGCTTTGATATCATCAAACACGGCAAAGGTCTGCAGATAAGCCAGCTGTTGTTCGGGAGACAGAAATCATGAGCAAGGGTCAGTATGTAATAGGTGTGGATTTCGGTACCGATTCTGCCCGTGCGCTTGTAATAGACGGTCACAGCGGGGTGGTAGCAGGAGAGGCGCAGCAGGTTTACAGGAGATGGACCGAAGGAAAATACCAGGATCCTGACAAAAGCATGTACCGGCAGCATCCTCTCGACTATATAGAGGCGCTTGAATCCGCCGTGTGCAGGGCGCTGGATGCTGCAGGCGAAAATGTGCGCAAAAATGTGGTCGGCATTGCCGTTGACACGACAGGATCGACACCCTGTCCGGTCAACAGGGAGGGCGTTCCGCTGGCACTTCTGGATGAGTTCAGCGAAAATGTGAACGCCATGTTCCACCTCTGGAAAGACCACACGGCAGTAGCAGAGGCTGTCGAGATAAGTAAAGCATTTTCTGACTATAACGGGACGGATTATACGAGGTACCAGGGAACGTACAGCTCGGAATGGTACTGGGCGAAAATACTGCACACTTCAAGAACAGACAGGGATGTGAGGGAAGCTGCCTGGTCATGGGTGGAGCATTGCGACTGGATCACCGGCCTGCTCACCGGCAACCTGGTTCCGGAAAAGATGTACCGGTGTTCATGCGCTGCGGGCCACAAGGCTTTGTGGCACAGCGCATGGGGTGGATTGCCGTCGGTTGATTGTCTCAGCGGCATAGATCCGTACCTGGGCAGGGTGGCTGAAACATTTGGCACAAATGTCCGTCCGGCCGATCATCCTGCGGGCAGGATAACCCCTGAGTGGGCAAAACGGCTGGGCGTGCCCGAAGGGACGATAGTTGGCGGGACATCACTCGATGCACATGCAGGCGCAGTGGGAGCCGGGATCAAAAAGAACGTGCTCGTCACGAATGTCGGCACCTCTACAGTGGATATGCTGATAGAGCATGCAGGCGTACTTGAGGGTAAAAATCTAAAACATGCCTGCGGCATGGCCGAGAACTCCATTGTTCCCGGATATGTCGGGATAGAGGCGGGCCAGGCGGCATTCGGCGATATTTTTGCATGGTTCCGGAAACTTCTGATGTGGCCTGTAAGTAACATGGGGCTCGTTGATGAAAAGACGGCACGGGCAATCGGGGACAGGCTTATTGAAGCCTTGACGGAGGAAGCCCGGCTGCTGGATGACGAAAGCGCACTGACTGCGCTGGACTGGTTCAACGGGAGGAGATACCCCAATACAAATGAATTTGTCACGGCGGCCATTACAGGTCTGACCCTGGGGACGACCGCGCCGCAGATCTTTAAGGCGCTGGCCAATGCCGCGGTGTTTGGACTGAAACGTATCGTGGATTCGTTCCGGAACGAAGGGCTGCGCATAGATGAAGTCATAGCTGTCGGCGGGATCGCACAGAAATCGCCGTATATAATGCAGATGACGGCTGATGTCCTCGGATGCAGGGTGAACGTATCGGCGACCACCCAGGCGTGTGCGAGGGGAGCGGCGATCTATGCAGCCGTGTCAGCCGGATTGTACGATACGATAGAGGAAGCCCAGGAACACCTGTGCGAGGGGTATACCAGGTCTTATGACCCCGACCCTGTGAAAAAAGACGCGTATGAGAAGCTATATGCAAAATATTGCGCACTCGCAGAGTTTGTTGAGCGAAATACCGGCCGAAGTAAAGACGGAGGAGGCCGGGGCTGAATACCGGGACGGCATCCTGACGGTCACGGTGCCGAAAGCGGAG
>JAKOPX010000497.1 GCA_029778665.1 Bacillota bacterium
AGCCATGGATATCATAAAAAACGATTTTTTAAGGATCACCAGACAGCCAGACGGCGTGTATGTCGAAACTTTCAAAAAGGGGCTTTCCATCAGCGATTTCAATATCCTTGTGTCAAATTACCCGGAGATCAGGATCACAAGCTATGTAGCCCTGAGGAATGCCCTGGCGAAGGCTCCGCATCCACCTGTGAAGTTCGGCGCAGTGGATGAACGTATCGTGGTCGAACTGACGGACAACGATATGAAAGCGTATGTCACACTTCATGTGGACGGGTCCGAACTCACCATGAACAACGGGATAGAGATCATCAAGGAAATATTGCTGAAGCTCCGGGAAAGAGGAGTCGTATTCGGCATAAAGACAGATGTCCTGACGAAGGGGCTGCGCGTCAGGGAACCCATCCTGATCGCGGAAGGGATTCCGCCGGTAAATGGCCAGGATTCTGTCATCAGGATGTTCGAACTGAAGGAACCCAGGCCTGAGATCAGGGAAGACGGCACAACGGACCATTATGAACTCAATATAATCAACAAGGTAAAGGAAGGCGACTGGCTGGGCGAAAGGACAGATCCCACCGAAGGGACGCCGGGTAAAACGGTCAAGGGCGAAGTAGTGCATCAGCTCAAGGGAAAGCTGCTGCCGCTCTATTACGATGAGAAAACAGTCAGGGAGGTCTATGAAAACGGCGTCACCAGGCTTTATGCGAAGGTCAGCGGAGCTGTCCATTATACCGGCGATAAGATAAGCGTCTCAAATCATCTTGAAATATTGCACGACGTCGATTTCAATACGGGAAACATAGATTTTGACGGTTACCTGACCGTGAAGGGATCTGTTGCGGACAACTTTTCGGTGGCAGCGAGAGATGACATCGAGATACTGGGCGAATACGGCGTCGGAAGCGTGAAGGAAGTAGTCAGCCGCGGAGGCAATATTCTCATAAAAGGCGGTATAGCAGGCAAAAACAAGGCCGTCATAAGATCCAACAGGGACCTGTATACCAAGTTCATTTCAGATGCGACGATTATCTGCGACGGCATCGTAAATG
>JAKOPX010000498.1 GCA_029778665.1 Bacillota bacterium
AATGGTATATCCTGATGACACAGAGCCGACTCCTGACCCGACACCGTCACCTGAGCCTGCAGTACCGTTTACGCCCATTGACTTTGAAGACGGAACGGGAAACGGCTTTGCGGGAAGAGGCGGCAATGAGATACTGACGGTAACTGATGAAGCAAACCATACCGAAGGCGGCAGGTATTCCCTGAAGGTTGAAGGCAGAACTCAATCATGGAACGGACCGCAGTTAAGAGTTGAAGAATACATTGAAATCGGAGGACAATACCGGATATCGGCTTGGGTCAAACTAATAGAACCGCAGAGCGCTGCATTGGCACTGTCGACCCAGGTAGGCTCCGGCGGCAGCGCAAGTTATCATAACATTCAGTCAAAACCTGTCACTGTCGAAGATGGATGGGTATTGCTCGAAGGAACATTTACTTACACCAGCAAAGGCGGCGATTATGTAACAATATATGTTGAAAGTGTGAATGATGGTGCTATATTCCCTTCATTCTACATAGATGACATTAACTTCGTAAAAATCGGATCGGTACCTGTAGAACCGACAGATGATATTGAAAGAGACTTAATACCTTTAAAAGAAGCCTATAAGGATCATTTCCTCATCGGAACCGCTATTAATTATCCGCGGGATCTGAGCGGAATAAGATCTGAGCTTCTGAAAATGCACTTCAACAGTGTGACCGCTGAAAATTCAATGAAACCGGAATCACTGCAGCCACAAAAAGGAGTTTTCAATTATCAAAATGCAGACGACCTTGTTGACGCGGCAATAGAAGCCGGAATGAAGGTGCATGGTCATACCCTGGTATGGCATGCGCAGACGCCGAACTGGATGCATTCGAATGAAGACGGTACGCCGCTGAGCCGGGAAGAGGCCATTGAAAACGTAACACAACACATAGAAGCGGTAATAGAACACTTCGGCGACAGGGTGATTTCGTGGGACGTTTTGAACGAGGCAATGAACGATAATCCGCCCAATCCGGATGACTGGAGGGCATCACTGCGCAGAAGCCCATGGTACAATGCCATAGGACCGGATTACGTAGAACTGGTATTCCGTGCTGCAAGAAAAGTGGTTGACGAGAACGGATGGGATATCAAGCTGTATTACAATGACTATAACCTGGACAATCAGAATAAAGCCACGGCAGTAGCAAACATGGTAAAGGAACTGAACGAGAAATACCAGGAAGAACATCCGGGTAAACTGCTGATCGACGGTATCGGTATGCAGGGACACTATAATGTCAATACGAATCCCGTAAACGTGGAACTGTCACTGAAGAGGTTTATCGACCTCGGTGTGGAGGTAAGCATAACCGAGCTTGATGTCGGGGCAGGAAGCAATTCCCAGTTGACCGAAAAAGATGCAAAGGCCCAGGGCTACCTGTATGCACAGTTGTTCAAGCTCTACAGGGAGAATTCAGAGCATATCGCACGTGTGACATTATGGGGGATGGATGACGCTACAAGCTGGAGATCTCAAAACAGCCCGCTGCTGTTCAGCAGAAGCCTGAAAGCCAAACCGGCATATTACGCCGTGATCGATCCGGACAAATACATTGAGGAAAACAAGCCCGATACGACCGAAGCGAACCGTGGAACGGCAAAATACGGTACACCGGTTATTGACGGCGAGATGGATGAAATATGGAATGAAACCGAAGTCCTGCAGATAAACCGTTACCAGACGGCATGGAACGGTGCTACGGGGACCGGAAGGGTCCTGTGGGATGAAAACAACCTGTATGTCCTTATCCATGTCAATGATACCGAGCTTGACAAGGGCAGCCCGAACCCGTGGGAGCAGGATTCCATAGAAGTATTCGTGGATGAAAACAATGCGAAGACAACATACTACGAAGCCGATGACGGACAGTACAGGGTGAATTATGAAAACGAAACATCATTCAACCCGGACAGCATAAGAGAAGGTTTTGAATCTGCGGTCAAGGTGTCGGGAACAAGCTATACCGTGGAAGTAAAAATACCCTTCAGGACAATTACACCGGAACCGGATACTGAAATAGGCTTTGATCTGCAGATCAATGACGGCAGGAACGGCTCGAGGATAAGCATTGCCACGTGGAATGATACAACCGGCAATGGATGGCAGGATCCATCAGTGTTTGGTGTTCTTGTACTGGTAAAAGAAACACCGGAAGAACCCGGCGAACCCGGTGAACCTGGTGAACCCAGTGAACCCAGTGAACCTGGCGGACCCGGCGATGATAAACCTTCGTCACCGTCCTCGCCTGCAACTCCTGCGTCACTTGATTCGGAAGGTCGGATCTCACCGACTGTTAAGCTGGATTCCGGACGTGCTTATGCGTCAGTAGATCCAAAAGTATACGACCTGGCCGTTAACAGAGCCAAGGCGGATGAAGACGGAAAGAAGACCGTTGAGGTTGTAATACCCGAAATCAGGAACGTAGAGGCATACGAACTTGCAATACCGGCAGAAATACTTACGGCACAGTCCGACGATACAAAACTGAAAGTTAAAACCGCTCACGCTGATGTAATACTGCCGGGGAACATGTTAACAGGTTACGATATCGAAAGTGCTGAAGACGGGCAGGTAGCGCTGGCGATTTCCAGGGCCGATCTTTCGGACATTGATGATAATACACGAAGCATGATCGGCGACAGGCCGGTTATTGGCCTTGAATTGAAAATCGGCGGCAAGACCTTAGCATGGAATAACCCTGGTGCGCCGGTTACAGTAAGCATACCGTATTCGCCTACAGAGGAAGAACTGAAAAATCCTGAGCTTATTACCGTATGGTATATTGACGGTGAAGGCAAAGTGCATGCAGTGACCTCTGGAAGGTATAATCCCGAGACGGGGATGGTTACGTTCACCGTCACTCATTTCAGCAGATTTGCCGTTGTATATGTAAGCAGAACATTTAATGATTTAGATGTACCGGAAGAGGTTAAGCATGCGATCGAGGTCCTTGCAGCCAAAGGAATACTGGCGGGTGTATCCGAAGACAGGTATGCTCCGTTCCTTAGCTTAACAAGGGCCGATTTCCTGTACTCCCTGATCCGGGCTCTGAATATTGACGT
>JAKOPX010000499.1 GCA_029778665.1 Bacillota bacterium
TCCAGCAGGATCAGGCTGCTGTTCCTGAATCCGGTGATAACATCCACCTCTGCTCCGAGTTCATGCAGTTTCTTTGCCTGCGGATATGCGATGGCAGTACCGAGGCCGCCGCCGATAACAACAGCTTTGCGCACCCCTTCCAGGTGGCTCGGTTTTCCGAGGGGCCCTGCAAAATCCAGTATATGATCGCCTTCCTCGAGCATCCCGAGCATCGAGGTGGTTTTCCCGACCTCCTGGAATATGATGGTGACAGTCCCTTTCTCCCTGTCGTAGTCGGCGATCGTCAAAGGGATCCTTTCTCCCTCTTCATTTATCCGCAGTATGATGAACTGGCCCGGTTCCGCTTTCCTGGCCACATACGGCGCTTCAACCTCCATCAGCTTCACAGCCGGGTTAAGCACTTCTTTCCTTACTATCCTGAACATATAAACCCCCATTGCCGATGCCTGGCAGCCTTCTGCCGGCATACCGTTCTCATTTTGCACGTCTGCATGACATCCTGCTCATTCCAGTACGTGCAACATGACTCATGCATATGCATGTCACCTGATATTTTAAACCACTACCGCCAAATCTGCAATAACGATAAAATCCAGCGGCAGAAAGTGCATTTAGTGAATTTGATTGTCATTTGATTGTACTTGACAGTATATTGATTGCTGTTATAATGTATTTAAGTTGATCCGGGAGGTTTGATGCATGAAGATAATCGAGATGTTCAGAAAAAAAAGACCTGTGCTGTCCTTTGAGATATTCCCTCCGAGGCCCGATACACCTCTGGACACGATATATGACCATCTCGAGCAGTTCGAAGCCTTAAGGCCTGACTTCATGAGCGTCACTTACGGAGCCGGCGGAAGCAGGAAAGGACGTACGCTTGAGATAGCAGCCAGGATAAAGGATATCCACGGCATAGAGAGCATGGCGCATTTCACCTGTGTCGGCCATACCAGGGAAGAAATCGACAACATGCTTGAAGCAATGCACCGGTCGGGCCTTGAGAACATACTCGCACTGAGGGGCGACCCTCCGGCAGACCAGCCGGACTTCGACTTCAGCAGAGGCGCATACAGGTACGCGAAGGAACTGGTGCAGCACATACGGGAATCCAGTGATTTCTGCATAGCAGCGGCTGCATACGTGGAGGGTCACGTGGATTCAAGGAGGCTAAGCGAGGATCTGCGCCGCCTTAAGGAA
>JAKOPX010000006.1 GCA_029778665.1 Bacillota bacterium
AGACTCGCCATTCAGCCCGATATACGAATACTTTGCAACGGTTTTACCGTCTTTCTCTTCTGTCCAGCCGATCCTGATGGTCGACCGTTCCCCGTCCATCTGTATATCGTCCATGGTCCAGAGGTTGCCATCCACCTCAAGAGATGCTTTATTCACTCCTTCGGACACCTGCAGGCTGTCGCAGTACACATTGCCCTGGTCAGCGCCGTCCTTGAAAACAAACGGCATGTTGGGCGTGCCTTCCGGCTGGTTGGCCGTGTACGCCCGATCCAGTCTGTACAGCATGTGGTACTGGTGCAGGAATTCGCCGGCGCTCCTGTCGATCCTTCCCAGTTCTTCTTCGTCTGGCAAATGCTCCTCATCGATCAGGATACCTTCTGCTATGTAGTCGTCCGTATATATGAGCTTTTTGTAAGTATACTGGACAGAGGCTTCTTCCGGCCTTGTCGCTGAAGTCCAGACCCTGAGTTTTCCCCCGGAGCCGGCTGCCTGCAGGTTGCCGGCGGTGTATACGTTTCCGTAAATGTCCACGGCCGTGTCGTCGTAAACGGATATCCCGTCCGGACCTGACGCATATACATCGCCCATGATCCTTATCGTATGTGCTCCCGCCGATTTACCGAAGCTGATGCTTCCCCGGACGGTCAGTGCGTTTGCCCAGATCGGGTTCCCGTAAACCGGGGTATATATTGTTTTTTCTATTATATCATAATCTGGCAACAAAACTTCAAGTTTAACTCGGACTTCCCTGTTCGCAACGCTTCCATCCCTGGCGAGTATGTACAGCGTGATGTCTCCCTTTTTCGGCTCGATTGTATCCCAGGCATCCCTGACCTCGTCTGCAGGAACGTCAGCGATGCTTGTGAACCTGTAAGTACACCTGTCCGAATGGGTATCTATCCTGTCGCCGTAGTTCTCTACTGACGTGTTTTTATGTCCGATGACTATATACTTGTTTACCGAACTGAAGTCATCGTCATTCCTGTGCAAGTACTCAAGCCTTCTTGCCACCAGGTGGAAATATATCCTTTCGAAAAGCTCCCTGGTATATTGCTCCAGGTCTGACCTGTATGCATTGGCTGCCCGCTCTTCAGCGTTACTCCCGATGCTTTCATCATAATTCCTTGAAATCTCGTGTATCGTTTTTCCCATGAACTTTCCGTCTTCACTGGTTATGCACTGTTCATAGTCCAGCACGGTATATTCATGCCTCTCCGTGCCGTCATCGTACGTCCATATTTCGGTGTAATATTTATTGAAAAACTTCTGGGCAGCATGTGAAGGTGCATAATTGTCATTGCTGAAATATGCGCCCAGGTCTGCAGGCCCGACCCTGTCGAGCCTGTTCATCACGTAAGTCCTTGCGTCCTTCTCGGCCGGTATGAGTACTTCTTCTTCTATTTTCTGGACAAGTTTTTCCGCCATCGTATCAAGAGTGTAGTATTCCTCGGACCAGGCCAGGGTTTTCCCGCCCATCCTCACGTTCATGGCGCTTGCCAGCAACGACACGGTGCCGAGCGCTGTCAGTACAAGGATCACGCTCATCGTTATTACGGCTGCATTGCCTTTCTCGCTGTTAATTTTTCGTGATAATGCCTCAAAAAAGCACCTTTTCTTCATTTCACCTTTCACCTTCACACTGCCATCAATTTCTGACCAGGGTAGTCTCCGCCCCGGTTTGGGCTATGGTACGCCCGCTGTCCGTTTCCTTCACCCTGATGTCGGCGCTGTACCTGGTTATTTTCTGCTCCCTGGTGCTGACGCTGTTTGAAGTGGCAACACCTTTTACCGTGTATACTGTGACTTTTACACCTTCATCGACATCGCAGAGATATATGTCTGCGATTGCTTCATATTCATCGCCATCCTTGGTCAGGCTGCCGATTTCGTTTATCACCGAGATTTCCGTGTCGACGTCAATGCTACTGCAGTCCAGGTGTATGGGGATCATGGCTGTTTTTGCCGCAGCCACTGAAGCGTCGGGAAATATAATCGCGGTGGTGTCGATGTTATATTCGTTCGATCCGACGACCAGCTTGCAGTGCGGCTCACTGTCGTATTCGTCGCCGTCTTCTTCAGATACGAGCCTGACAGTCACTCCGTTATTAACTTTTACTGCTCCGGTCCTGCCTGTTTCCGGAAGTATGACCGCCGATTCGGGATAGTAGCTGACCGGTATGGGATCAAGTTCTGTTTTCGTGACAATGATTTCAAGCAGGTATTCTGCCTGGCTTTCATCGGGCTCTTCTTCCCAACGTTTGTTGAAATACTTCATGTATATGGTTTCATCAAATTCACCGGCTGAAGCTTTGAACCCCTGCAAGTAATCATTGCTGCCCACGTCAGAAGGGTCCAAGGGATTCGGACCGTC
Organism: Bacillota bacterium; assembly: GCA_029778665.1. Classification (GTDB taxonomy): domain Bacteria; phylum Bacillota; class Clostridia; order Acetivibrionales; family DTU013; genus DTU013. The sequence continues at coordinate 2,372 of JAKOPX010000006.1, forward strand.
CGGGTTTGCCCGGAATTCTTCGCTGGCTTCCACGCAGAGCGATCTCGCTTTGTCAAGTACGCCGGCCGCCGCGTTGGTCTTCGTCGATACCGTGAACATCTCGAGCAGCGTTATGGAAACGATGGAAAGCACAATGATAGCGAATATGACTTCGATCAGCGTGAAGCCACTGCTCTGCGCCGCTTTCGCCTTTAACTTTTTCATCAGCCTGTTCCAGGCAGTTTTCCTGGTGAAGCTTCCGATCATCGTACCACCT
>JAKOPX010000500.1 GCA_029778665.1 Bacillota bacterium
ACCAGATAAATCACGAAGCTAAATCAAGAGCCTTCAGGGCCGCCAATGAGCTCCGAAACGCTGCGCTTAATGTCCTGCGTGGCCAAAGATCAGGTCGCGTTTACAAAAGGCCTTTTTCAAGCAGCAGATATACAGCATCTGCGCCAGGAGAGCCGCCTGCAATGCGAACCGGAAACCTGCGCATGAGCTGGAAGCCAAGGACAGGATCGGAAACAGCGGGCAATACCTTAACGGTAAGGCCTGCGATTATTACTGATGTAAAATACGCTCCAATCCTCGAAAAAGGATTTGATGGTGAGGTTCAGAAGAAAAAGAAACTAAAACAAGGTGGAACAAAAATTATAAACTATCACCTGACCATTGAGCCGCGTCCATTCGAGGAGCCGATAATCGAGGCTGCAAAGCCGAAGATTAAGGAAATCTACAGCGAGCCATATCTCAAATAAATTCAGGGAAGGAGGGAAGCCATGCCGTTAATTAAAGACACCGTCAACACAGTGTTTGATGAAGCCAGCGTGCATAAAGGAGATTTAATCAGAGCGAAGCATGAGACATGGGATGAACCCAGGAATGGGATTGTAACAGCGGTGAGCGATAAAAAGCTGACCGTTTTATTTTTGCCAGGCCTGGGGAACGTCACGAACTACTTCACGATACTTGCTTCAGAGGTAGCTGCCGGCAGGTGGACGGTCAAATGGACCACCGATATGGAGACCATCAATTCTGAAGGCACGGCAGGCGAATGACAATGACGCTGGAGGATTTGATTTATAACCGACTTATAGCCAGCAAGGACCTGACGGACAAGCTGGCCAAGTTCAACAAACTGCCGGCAATCTTCTACCAGGCAGCTCCTGGAGACCAGGAGGAAGGCTGGAAAGGCAAAAAGCAGTACCCGCGCATTGATTTCGTGGTGGATATGCAGGCCAACCCGGAAAGGCAAAGCTCCGGATTAATGACGCTCAATATATGGTGCATTGAATCAGGAACACCTCCGGAGGAAATAGAGCCGGAAGTGCGCGCTGCTTTATGCGATGTATTCATGCAGCCGGCCGAACAGCCTCCGTATTGCCTGGCCTGGGTAAGGTCCGACAGCTTCGAAGTAAGCGCCAACACAATAAAAGGATCCCATGTAAACGGCATAACCATTCTTTTTGACGTGCTGGCTTTTCCCTGCCAAGAGACCACTGATCCGGATCCCATCATGGCCATGAACGAGTTTATCAAGGAATGGGAGCCGGCCGCTGTATTGATAGGCCGTGACAAGATCCAGGACTACTTCACGGCAGCAAATAATGAGCCTGCATTTTACTTCAGGCTTGCGACATTGGAAACGGCCGAGGAAACAAATACAGTGGCATGGATGCACGCGAGCATAGCCGGCCATATATTCGCACCAACTGCGGAAGCAAGGCTGCAATGGCTTAAATACCTCGTAGACACGCTGGCGTACCAGGGAGAGGTTACAATGCTGGACACATCTCCCATGTTCATACGGAGCATAAAAGCCGACAGCGCGGCCAATTACCTCATAACCGGCCAGCTTCGAATAAATGTGCGATTTGGAATTCTACGAAGACCGAAATATGCTCATGCGATAAAGGTCTTTATACAAAAAAATGAGGAATAGGAGGTTATTCTATGGCTGAAAAAAGTGAAAACACCAAGAAGACCAGCTCCGTGGAACCGACAATCCAGGAGCCCGAATACACAGTCGAAGAGCTCGCTGCAGCATCGGAAAAGGTATTCGGTAAAAAGGTCATGCCTGAATGCGTATTAGCTGCCTTCCGCGTGGCGGGCATCACAAAAGCCACAAAAACACAGGCAGCAAAAATAGTAAAAGATTTCATGACGAAGGAGGTCAAGTAACATGGCAGGAGTTTTCACAATAGGTGAAAAGAAAGTCCGCCCTGG
>JAKOPX010000501.1 GCA_029778665.1 Bacillota bacterium
CTGGCGCATCTTCTCGGCAGGACAGTTACTGCTGCGAACGGTATAGTCCCCGTAGCCGTTGCTGATACAGGCGAATAAAACAACAATATTGTACAATTTCCATTATTCCTATATAATAATTAAGAAGTTCTGAGAGGTAAAGATCATGGATCAGATGGTTAAAGAATTCGGAAGCAGGGACATTGCCGCTGCTGCTGTCAGAATAGCTCTCACGAGGGACAGGGCGGAAGAGAAGCAGCTTCAGCAGGAGCTGGCCAGGCAGGGCATACGCACGGCGGCCGTCGACTATGGCGGAGAATTTATCAACTCTGTGATGAAAATCATCGAAAGAGCCGTCGTTTCGTCAAAACGTGAAGGCGTCATACAGGAAAGCCATGTGGAAGAAGGGGCTGTTGCCGGGGCCACCAGGGAGGCTTTGTCCCAGATCATGCCCAAAGCACTGGGGCTCAACGTCGGCGGCAAGATAGGGATAGCGAGGTATAAAAACCATATCAGCGTATCGATCTTTTTCGGCATAGGTCTGCTGCATCTGAATGAAGTCGCCATCGGGCTTGGACACAGGGTGGTGTAAGACGAATGGTCAGGGCGATAAGGGGGGCCACGACCGTAGAGGAAAACACAAAAGAAGAGATCTTCGGCGCCACGACCGAACTTGTCGCCGAAATAATGAAACAGAACGGATTGACGAGGGACGATATAATCAGCATCATATTCTCTGTAACAACTGACCTGGATGCTGCATTCCCTGCGGCAGCCGTCAGACAGATGGGTTTTGACAGGACGGCGATGCTCTGTACGTATGAGATGGATGTGCCGGGCAGCCTCAGAAAATGCATCAGGGTACTGATGCACGTTGAGACCGACAGGAGAAATGATGAACTGAAATACATATACCTGAAGGAAGCAAGGAAACTGCGGCCTGATTTAGTGCAGCAAAACGGGCGGATGGAGGACTGACACAACAGTGATCAACATTGCGATCGACGGCCCGGCCGGAGCCGGGAAAAGTACAGTAGCCAAGGCAATATCCAAAGAACTCGGCATTATCTATCTCGATACAGGAGCAATGTACAGAGCCGTTGCACTGAAGGCGATCCAGTCCGGGATCGACACAAGGGACCAGGAAGCTGTTGAGGCAATGGTGGAAGATATCGACATACGGATCGAATACAGGGACAGTGAGCAAAGAATATTTCTCGATGGCACAGATGTGACGGGTTCGATCCGGACGCCTGAAGTATCCGTTGGAGCTTCAAACGTGGCAGTCATTCCGGCAGTAAGGAAAAAGATGGTGGAATTGCAGCGCAAAATAGCCAGGGAAAACGATGTCGTTATGGATGGACGCGATATCGGGACTTATGTCCTGCCTGATGCATCATATAAATTCTTTCTCACCGCATCACTTGACGAAAGGGCAAAAAGAAGGTTTAATGAGATGAGGGCCAATGGAATGGCCGGTGTGAGCCTTGAAGAAGTAAGGAAGGATATTGAATACAGGGACAGGAATGACAGTTCGAGGTCCTTCGCTCCGTTATCCAAGGCGCCTGACGCGCTGGAGATCGACACCACCGGGATCAGCCCCGAAGAAGTAGTCAGGATAATACTGGACAGCATAAAGAACAGGAAAACAGTTGGTGCAGCTAAATGAGAAAGTTTCTTTTGGCCTTGACGAAGATCGTATTCAGGATATTTTTCAAAGTCGAAGTCATAAATCAGCATAAAGTGCCCCAGGATGGTCCGGCGTTGCTTTGTGCCAGTCATAATACCATGATTGACATGTTTTTTCTTGGTTTCAAGCTGAAAAGATGGGTTTACTGGATGGCAAAGGAGGAGTTGTTCAGAAACCCTTTGCTTGCCTTCGTCCTGAGAAAGCTCGGAGCTTTCCCCGTAAGGCGGGGAACTGCCGATATCAGTTCAATAAAACACGCTTACAAACTGCTTAAGGAGAATAAAATCGTCGGTATCTTTCCCCAGGGCACACGGGCGAAGACTGCGAACAGGGAATATCCTGCCAAGTCCGGAGCGGTCCTGATAGCTGCGAATGCAGGCGTGCCGGTCATACCCGCGGCAGTGTTCGGTACATACAGGCTTTTCAGCCGGATGAAAGTCGTATACGGAGATCCATATTATATAGAAAAAAACGGGGACAAGCTGTCGAAAGAGTACCTGTCTGAAATGAGCAGGGACATGATAGACAGGATATATGCCCTTGCGGAGGTCAGGTAAATGAAGATAATACTGGCAAAAACCGCAGGTTTTTGCTTTGGCGTGAACAACGCAATAAGGATAGCTGAAGAAACACTTGAAAAAGGCGGCATAATTAACACCCTGGGCGCCCTGATACACAACGACCAGGCCGTGAACGACCTGAAGGAAAAAGGTATCGGCATAATATCCGCTATAAGTGAGGCGCCTGAAGGCTCAAAGGTCATAATCAGGGCACATGGAGCCGCACCGGGAATTTACCGGGAAGCGGAGGATAGAAACATTGAGATCGTGGATGCGACATGTCCTTATATCAAAAAGATCCACAAGATGGTCGAAAAAATGCATAAGGACGGTTACACGATAGTAATAGCAGGAGACAGGAACCATCCTGAAATCATCGGGATAAACGGATGGTGCGGCAACTCAGCGCTTATAGCGAATACACCTGAAGAGGCTGAAGCTTTTGAGCCCATCGACGGTAAATGCTGCCTTGTGGCCCAGACCACCCTGACAAGGGAAAGGTTCGATGGGATATATGAAAAATTAAAAGAAAAATGCAAAAGTGTCGTCAAATTTGATACAATATGTAGTGCGACCGCCAGCAGGCAGGAAGAGGCTGAGAAAATAGCACGCGTATCCGATGTCATGCTGGTCATCGGGAGCCGGAAAAGCTCCAATACCCGGAAATTGTTTGAAATATGCAGTAAATACTGCAAAAAAACATATTTAATAGAAACGTACGGTGATTTGCCGCCGATAAATCCTGAAGAGGTACAAACGCTGGGAATAACAGCCGGAGCATCTACACCGGAACGCACAATCAAGGAGGTTATTGAGAAAATGGACGAATTAAATAAACAGGAGAAGGAAATGAGTTTTGCTGAAGCATTCGAAAACTCGATGGTGACCCTGAGAAACGGTGAAATCGTAAAGGGGAGGATCATAGGTTACAACAACACAGAGATATTTGTAGACCTGGGGTATAAGTCCGATGGGATAATTCCTGTCGAAGAATACTCGGACGACCCCGATTTCAGGCCTGAAACCGGCGTGAACATAGGCGATGAAGTCGAAGTGTTCATAGTAAGGGTAAATGACGGAGAAGGCAATGTAATGCTTTCCAAGAAAAGGGTCGACGCGATGCGGAGCCTTGATATGATCGAGGAAGCATATAAAAACAAGACGCCTGTGACCGGCAAAGTCGTCGAAGTCACCAACGGCGGCGTCATCGTAAGCGTCAATGGCGTCAGGGTCTTTGTACCGGCTTCCCAGTTGGCTGAGAGATACGTGAAAGATATTAACGAGTTCCTGAAACAGACTGTTACCATAAAGATAATCGAAATGAACAGGCAAAAAAGAAAATTCGTCGGTTCCAGGAGAATAGTGCTGGCTGAGGCAAGGGAAGAACAGGAAAAGCAGGTCTGGTCGAACATAGAAGTCGGGAAGAGGTACACCGGAACGGTAAAGAGCCTGACAGATTTCGGCGCATTCATAGATATCGGTGGAGTCGACGGACTGGTGCATGTTTCGGAAATGTCGTGGCTAAAAGTCAAACATCCTTCGGAGCTTGTCAAGGTTGGTGACAAGGTGGAGGTCACGGTTCTGGAGTTCGACGCAGAGAAGAAAAGGATATCGCTGAGCATGAAGAAGGAAGAGGACAATCCATGGTACCGCGTGTCCGATAAATACAAAGTCGGAGATATCGTAAAGGGTACCGTGGTAAGGCTTGTACCGTTCGGTGCGTTCATCGAGATTGAAAAAGGGCTGGACGGACTTGTACACATATCTCAGATATCTAATGTCAGGATAGCAAAACCGGGAGACGTCCTGAAAACCGGACAGGTCGTCGAGGCGAAGATCATAGAGGTCAATGAGGAAGCAAAGAGGATAAGCCTCTCCATAAAGGAGGTAAATCCGATAGATCCTGAGCCTGAAGCAAAGGAGCAGAAAGCTGCCGAAAAGGCACCGGAAGAGGCGCAGAAAGCCGGGACTGAAGAAGAGATCCCGAACGAGCACAAGGAAGAGCTCAGCAATACGATAGGCGATATAATAGGATCGCTTGACGAAATCAAATAATGCGACCGGTTATCTGACACATGAAAATGCAGGACTGATGTCTTGCATTTTCAGTTTGCTCATTTTATTTCATTTAATCTATATCATCTGATTCGGGAGGCAGGCCATGGATTATGAAGGCTTCAAACGGGAGATCCTCAAAATGTCGGACATCGATCTCAGCCTGTATAAAGAGAAGCAAATGAAGCGAAGGATAGATTCGCTCATAAGAAAAAACGGCTATGACCGGTATGAAGATTATGTACAGGCTCTGAAGCTGGATAAGGAACTTTACAATGAATTCATCAATTACCTTACCATCAATGTATCCGAATTCTACCGCAATCCTGATCAGTGGGAAGTGCTTAGGGAACAGATAATCCCGATGCTGCTGCAGGGATCGCCGACGTTGAAAATCTGGAGTTCAGCATGCTCGACCGGTGACGAGCCATATACGCTCGCCATGGTGCTTACTGAACATATGCCGCTCAGCAGGATACACATCCTTGCTACTGATATCGATGTCGAAGCGCTGAGGAAGGCCAAAGAAGGGGTGTATTCTGTCAAAAGCCTTGAAAAGCTGCCCGAAAAGTATATCAGGGATTTCTTTATAAAAGACGGGAATACATACTGTGTCAGGGAAGAGCTGAAACGATGCGTGGAATTCAGGCGGCTCAACCTTTTGAGGGACCCGTACCCGGATGGGTGCGACCTGATAGTGTGCAGGAACGTGCTGATATATTTCACCGAAGAAGCCAAGTCCCAGATCTACGTGAAATTCAACAGGGCGCTGAAAGACAGGGGAGTGCTGTTTATCGGCAGCACGGAGCTGATAATTATGTCGGCAAAGTATAAGCTGACTCCAATCAAGACATTTTTCTACATCAAGGACGGCGATATCTGACATGTGCCAGGGAAGGTGATATCCGGCATGGACAGATCAGCTGGAAAGGTCATATTACTTGTGGATATGAATGCATTTTTCATATCCTGCGAGATGTCGGTAAATCCTGGACTGAAGGGTCGCCCGGCCGCCGTGGCAGGCGACCCGAAAAGCAGGACGGGAATCATACTGGCAGCCAATTATGAAGCGAGGGCATTTGGCGTCAAAACCGCGATGCTCGTACATGAGGCCCTTTCGTTATGCCCCGGCCTGATACTGATACCACCGACAAGAGGGCTTTACGAAAAGAAATCGAAAGAGTTCATGGAAATACTCGCGCGCTATACGCCTGTATTACAGAAAAACAGCATAGACGAAGCATGGCTGGACCTGACGGGATGCGAGAAACTGTTCGGCGAACCTGTCAGTATCGCGCAGCGCATCATGAGAGAAATACAGTACGAACTGGATCTCTGGTGCTCGATAGGTATCTCTGAAAACAAGTTTCTGGCCAAGATGGCTTCAGAGATGAAAAAGCCGCTTGGCATAACTGAACTCTGGAAAAAAGATGTGCCGGTTAAAATGTGGCCCCTGGAAATAAGGCAGATGTATGGCATAGGCAGCAGGACTGAAGAACGGCTTAAAAAGATCGGAATACTGACAATAGGGGACCTGGCGCATTGTGATGACGGTCTTTTGAGCGAAGCCTTAGGCAAGTACGGCCGGGAACTGAAAAGACTCGCCAATGGGATCGATGAATCGCCGGTGGAGCCGGAACCCAAAAGTGTGACCAGGTCCATAAGCCGGTCCACGACACTCGTCCGTGACATAACCGACATGGACGAAGCCAGGACAGTCCTTCTCAGCCTTGCAGAGGAAGTCGGGGAAGAGGCGAGGAGGAGCGATTTCAGGGGGAAATCCGTGCAAATAGTCATACGCTATAATGACTTTACCACGATAACCCGCCAGAAAACGATAACACCGTCATACCTTACCAGGGATATATACCGCACCGGCGTGGAACTCCTCGGCGAACACTGGGACAGGAGAAGGCCGATAAGGCTTCTGGGCATTGGCATTTCCAATATCGATGACGATATTCCGGTACAGCTCAGCATTTTCGACATCAACGAAGAGCTGCCTGACAGGGTAAAGAAGGAAGAAAAGCTGGAACGGGCTATAGACAGCATCAGGTCCCGCTTCGGAAGCGACGTTGTCAAGCGGGCGACTCTGATAGATAAATGACATGCTGACAAATCCTGAAACAATACGGTGATTCCTGCCTGTGATCCTGGATCCGGCTTTGAAATGATAATACCCGGCAGCCCGGCTAAACCCGGGAAGAATCCTATAAGCTTACCACAGCCCCGATAGGTGCAGTTGCTGCTGCTGACTGACATGTGTGAACCAGTTTCATGTGTGAACCAATTTATGGTACAATGTAAATGTGCCTGTCTTATGACAGTATCAAAAAAATCGTATATTCGAAATAGCGCCGCATGTAATCAGGCTGCATCAGACTGCGAACCCGGCGGGAAAACCCGCCGGGTTTGTGCAATAAATGGCTTAAGACGTTTTTTATATATGATCGGCCCGGCATGTACTTTATGATTTGGTATGGAAATGATTTTGCGCGGGCTGATTACAATGCATGCCGATCTGAAACAAAAGATCTTTGCGAGGAATAAAGGAAAATTAAAATTTGCCGGATGGCAGCACCCGGTGATCCGTCTTGTCAGAAAAATCATGAACAACGACCATGACGGCTCTGAAAGGCTCGTCGCCGCAGAAGGGCTGTGGGCGCACATAAAGCTCATCGAAACCGGCATGGATATCCGGTGTGTAGTTATCTGCCCTGATCTGCTTTACAGCGACGAAGCGCTTGAGGTGGCGGGAAAATGCATGGATAAAGCCGCCGACATATATGTTGTATCCCCGAAAATTTTCGGAAGGATAAGCGACAGGGACGGGCCTGACGGGCTGGTTTCGCTGATCCGGCTACCTGTATGGCAGACCGATGGTCTCCAACTCAGGGAAGATGCATTCATTGCAGTGCTGGATGGTCTCGAAAATCCCGGGAATATCGGGACTATCCTCCGATGACGGGGCAGGCGCAGATGCGGTGTTTATATGCAACAGGAGGGCGCGGATCACCAGCCCGAAACTTGTAAAAGCCAGCATGGGCGCGGTTTTTACCGTTCCTGTCATAGAATTCGATGATACGGAACAGTGCATTGGCTGGCTGAAAGCCAGAAACTTCAATATTTATCTTGCAGATACGAAAGCATGCCGAACATACCGGGAATCCGACTATATGGGCAAAACCGCGCTGGTGCTGGGAAGCGAGCGCTATGGGATATCTGAGAAATGGTATTCGTGCGGACCGAAGGAAATATCGATACCGATGATGGGGATCTGCGATTCACTGAACGTCGGGGTCGCGGCATCGGTGATCATATACGAAATAAGCATGAAGAAATTGCAGAGGATGTGAGGGAATCATGGCGTACAGAAGGAAACCATACAGTGATGAAGACTTTATCAGGATAAGGGATTTTCTGAAATACACGCTCTATCAAAATCCATCCAGGAAAAACTGGCTGACAGACCGCTGGAATTTCGGCAGGTACTTCAGCCAGACAATGCACGGGACCTTTGATACATGGCCTGAAACTGTAGGGATCTGGGAAGATGAAAATAAAGAGATCGTTGCAGTCGTCAATTCTGAAGGCGAAATCATAAACAGGAAGGCAGGCAGCGCTTTCCTGCAGCTGGGAGACAGGGATTTTTCCGACGATTTTTTAGGTGAGCTTATTGATTATGCGGAAAGCACGCTGGCGCTGACAACGGATGAAGGAACGTTCGTCAATGTGTATGCTGATGAGGATGCATTTCAGATACAGAAAATCCTGAAAGAAAGGGATTATAAACTCCTGGAGTGGAAAGAGCCAATGTCCTGCATGGATGTTGCAGGGTGCTTTAAGGTCGAACTGCCTGAAGGATTCAGGATCGCAGATGCAAATGAAGTCAGTGACTGGCAGAAAGGCTTTGCGCACGGGAGAGCATTCGGATACTACAAAAACGATGTCCCTGATGATGACGATGCCGAACGGTGTTTCAGGATGCTGAGAAATGCGCCGGATTACCTTCCGGAACTTGACCTGTCCGTCCTTGACCCAAACGGTGAGGTCGCGTCTTTTGCCTGTATCTGGTACGATGATCTGAACAGGATCGGGATACTGGAACCGGTAGGAACGATACCGAAGTACAGAAGGATGGGTCTTGCAAAAGCCGTGGTTCATGAAGCCATAAATAAAGTGGTCAGAATGGGTGCGAAAAGGATATTTGTAGGTTCAGACCAGCAGTTTTACCTTTCGTTGGGATTCAAAGCGGTCTATTACAAGCAGATATGGCAGAAGGAAATAAGGCTCTTCTAATAA
>JAKOPX010000502.1 GCA_029778665.1 Bacillota bacterium
CCGTCGGTCCCTTCCAGCACAGGCATGAACAAAGCCACCTGGCTTTTCTGCCCGAAATCCTTCTGGAGCTTTCTGCCCATCAGTATGTTAAACCTTTGCTCCGTCGCTCCAAGCTCGACATCCGCTTTTACCACAACCGAATCATAGCCCTGCATCAGGGGATACAGGAATTCATGGATGGCTATCGGTTCGTTTGTCTCAAATCGGGCACGGAAATCTTCACGTTCCAGCATCCTTGCGACGGTGTACCTTGAGGCCAGGTTTATCACATCAGCCAGGTTCAGCTTTGAAAGCCATTCACTGTTGAAGCGCAGTTCGGTCTTATCCCTGTCCAGTACTTTGTAAATCTGCTCTTCATATGTCCTGGCGTTTTCCATCACTTTATCACGGCTAAGCTGCCTTCGCGTACGCGATTTGCCTGTGGGATCCCCGATCATCCCGGTAAAGTCGCCGATGATGATCACGGCCCTGTGCCCGAGATCCTGGAACTGTCTTATCTTCCTCAGCACTACCGTATGCCCGAGATGGATGTCAGGCGCCGTCGGGTCCAGGCCCAGCTTGACTGTCAGCGGCCTGTCTGTTTCCTGCGATCTGCGCAGCTTCTCTTCAAGCTCTCCCGTTTCGATTATCTCTTCGGCCCCTTTGCTGATAATTTTGATCTGTTCTTCGACAGGTAACATAAAATCACCCTTTCGCTTTTTATTTTGTTGTTTTTATATGGTATGTTGTGTCAATACAAAGCACCTCAAAAAAACCACTTTTCTTTTGCCAGTGCCTTCCGGCTCTGCCGGCCGGTAAAACCGGCGCGGCATAAACTAAAAAAGCCCTCGCCCCCTGATTGCTGTCAGAGGACGAGAGCTCACGCTTCGTGGTACCACCCTGTTTCATCGATACCTTACGATACCGACCTTATTATGGACGTGTGCTGTACTGCAGCCGCAGGCATGCAGAACAAGATCCAGTCACATTATCCACTAGCGCTGTAACGGTCGCAGGCTTCCGGCACAGCCTACTCATACATGGTTTAAATGTATTTTCAGCCTGCAGCTCCGGAGATGTATTCAGAATAAGTCTCCCCGCCCCTCTCACCGCCCGGGAACTCTCTGTCGGGATCCATTATTCCTACTCCTTCTCCGTCATCGCTTTTGATCGGATATTCATATGTATTAGCTGCGTTTTGTCATTGCAAACCGCATTTTTGTCATTATACTCACTTATTATCCGGATTGTCAACGAATTTTTCAAATTGC